>CACZPL010000102.1 GCA_902783015.1 uncultured Lachnospiraceae bacterium | reverse complement strand
CGATTGAAAGACCAAGCTGGTGAGCAACGTGTACAAGCTCCTGAGTCTTAGCAACGTTCTCTTCGATCGGATAGTGAGATCCGTCGAACATGATGGAGGTAAAGCCTGCCTTGATGCACTTGTAGCATCCGTCATAGGTACCGTGATCGAGGTGAAGAGCAACCGGAACCGTGATTCCCAATTCCTCATCCATAGCCTTTACCATCTGTGCTACGGTCTTAAAGCCTGTCATATACTTGCCTGCGCCCTCAGATACACCGAGGATGACCGGGGATTTTAACTCCTGTGCGGTAAGCAGAATGGACTTGGTCCACTCCAAGTTGTTGATGTTGAACTGGCCTACTGCATAGTGGCCTTCTTTTGCCTTCTTGAGCATCTCTGTTGCTGAAACTAACATGTAACGTTTCCTCCGTTTTCTATAATGTACGGGATGCGCCCCGCCTGCGTTCGTTTTACCAAACTGTATTCTACCAAATAATAATCCCTAGCGCAAATATTTTTTCAAATACTTACCCGTGTAGCTCTCCTTCACCTGTGCGATCTCTTCGGGTGTGCCTGTGGCGATCACGGTACCGCCGCCCTCGCCGCCTTCCGGACCCATATCCACGATATAGTCCGCGGTCTTGATCACATCGAGGTTATGCTCGATCACCACCACGGTGTTTCCGCCCTCGGTAAGCTGTGTCAGGATGTTCACCAGTCTGTGCACATCCGCAAAGTGAAGTCCCGTCGTCGGCTCATCCAGCACATAGATCGTGCGCCCCGTGCTCCTTCTGGAAAGCTCCGAGGCGAGCTTGATGCGCTGCGCCTCACCGCCGGACAGCGTGGTCGAGGGCTGTCCCAGCTTGATGTAGCCGAGTCCCACATCGTGCAATGTCTCGATCTTCTTTAAGACACGCGGTACGGCAGAGAAAAACTCGCAGGCCTCATCCACCGTCATATCGAGCACATCGTAGATGCTCTTACCCTTGTACTTTACCTCAAGCGTTTCTCTGTTATAGCGCTTGCCGTGACATACCTCACAGGGTACATAGACATCCGCCAGGAAGTTCATCTCGATCTTGATGATACCGTCACCCTTGCACGCCTCACAGCGGCCGCCCGGAACATTGAAGGAAAACCTCCCCTTGTTGTAGCCCATGGTCTTGGCGTCCTTGGTCTGCGCAAAGAGATCACGGATCAGGTCAAACACGCCGGTATAGGTCGCAGGGTTTGAACGCGGCGACCTGCCGATGGGGCTCTGGTCGATATTGATGATTTTGTCTAATTGATTAGTCCCGTTGATCCTGTCGTGATCGCCGGGCTTGATCCGCGCGCGATTTAAGTCACGCGCAAGCCGCTTGTACAGGATCTCGTTTACAAGTGAGCTCTTACCCGAACCCGAAACACCCGTGACACAAGTCATCACGCCGAGCGGAAGCTTCACATTGATATTCTTTAAGTTGTTCTGTCTGGCACCCTTGATCTCCAGCCAGCCCGCGGGCTTCTTTCGCACCTCAGGTACCGGGATCTTTTTTCTCCCGGCCAGATAATCGCCGGTGATGGACTCCTTGCAGCGCATGAGGTCCGCTGCCGTTCCCTCGGCCACCACATGACCGCCGTTTGCGCCGGCCCCGGGGCCGATATCGATGATGTAATCCGCGGCGCGCATGGTATCCTCGTCGTGCTCCACCACAAGCAGCGTATTGCCCAGGTCCCGCAACCCCTTTAGGGCCGCGATCAGCTTATCGTTGTCCCTCTGGTGCAGACCGATACTCGGTTCATCGAGAATATAGGCAACACCTACCAGGCCGGAGCCGATCTGGGTTGCAAGTCGGATACGCTGTGCCTCTCCTCCGGAGAGAGTACCCGTAGCTCGCGACAGATTTAAGTAGTCAAGCCCCACATTGATCATGAACCCGAGTCTCGACTTGATCTCTTTAAGGATCTGCGCCCCGATGATCTTCTGGCGCTCGGTGAGCTCCAGGTTGTCTATGAAGTTAGACAGATTGACCACGGAGAGCTCCGTCAGCTCGTAGATGTTCTTATCTCCCACCGTCACCGCAAGACTTTCCGGCTTCAATCTCTTTCCGCCGCACACCTCGCAGGGTGTGACGGTCATATACTGCTCGTATTCCTCGCGGGATGATTCCGCCGACGTTTCTCTGTAACGGCGCCGCACATTTTCCGTGAGGCCCTCAAACTCGATATAGTGCGTTCCGTTGCCCCAGCGGCTCAGGTAATTGACCACCAGCTTTTTCCCTTTTGTACCGTTGATGATCGCGTCCTTTGCCGTCTTCGAAAGCTGCTCGAAGGGGGTATCCAGCGAAAATTTGTATTCCTTTGCAAGCGCCTCAAGCAGTGCATGAGAATAGCTTTTCTTATCTCCGGAGGACTGCCAGCCGAGCACCGCAATGGCACCCTCGTTCAAGGAGAGCGTCGGATCCGGGATCATGAGATCGGGATCAAACTCCTGCTTGAAGCCGAGGCCCGTGCAGCACGGACAGGCACCGTACGGATTATTGAACGAAAAGGATCGCGGTTCGATCTCGTCGATGCTGATCCCGCAATCCGGACAGGAAAAGCTGTCCGAAAAATTCAGGGGCTCGCCGCCGATCACATCCACCTTCAGCAGACCCTCGGACATCTTCAGCACGGTCTCGATGGAATCGGCCAGTCG
>CACZPL010000101.1 GCA_902783015.1 uncultured Lachnospiraceae bacterium | reverse complement strand
CGGGCATCTACAACCATGCTGCCCTGACTGAGGATATATCGAGATACTTACAGGTCAGAAGATCCTTCTACCTGATCTGCGTGAAGATGCAGAATCCCACACGGATGATGCAGATGGTGGGCCCGGCCAATATCGAGCGTCTCACGGAGATGACTGCAAACTATCTTGCGGGTCTTGTTCCGCGCTACAGCATTTACTACATCGGAACGGGAACCTTTGTCATCTTAAATGAGAGCAACGACCGCGAGATCAACCTGGATGTAGCGCGCATGATCTACAAGCGTTATCAGCGGCCGTGGATCTTCCAGGATCGCGAGACCGTGTTTAACGCGGTCGTCTTCTGTGCGGAGATCCCGGGCGAACTGCATACCATGAAGGATATCATGATGCTGATCAACAGCCCGTTGCCGCCGAATGCGAATACAAACATGGATATCTATTCGGGCAAGAGTCTGAACTTTATCCTGCGCCGCAGCCAGGTGGAAAATGCGGTGCTCGAGGGTATGAAGAACGGACGATTCGAGGTGTTCTATCAGCCCATTTACAATATCAAGGATATGTCCATCTGTGCCGGCGAGGCCTTGCTCCGCCTGCATGATGAAACCATCGGCGACGTCTACCCGGAGGAGTTCCTGCCCCTTGCAGAGCGCGGCGGGTTTATTTTCGAGCTCGGCGATTATGTGCTCGATGAGGTGTGCAAGTTCTTAAACAGCGGGATCCCCACCGAGATGGGCATCGAAACCTTAAACGTGAACCTCTCCGTGGTGCAGTGTATGCAGGCAAGTTATGCGGAGCATATCCTGCAGATCACTTCCAAGTACGATGTCATGCCGTCGCGTATCAACTTCGAGATCATGGAGTCCGCGGCCACCGTGGATATCGAAGTGCTGAAAAACTTTGTCAACACCCTGCGCGCGAAGGGCTTCCGTTTCTCCATGGATGACTACGGCGTGGGCTATTCCAACTTACACTCCATCTTCTCGCTGGATGTGGACATCATCAAGATCGACCGCACCATCCTCTGGGAGGCCGACAATTCCGAGAACGGCCGCGTGGTCATGGAGAGCACGGTGGATATGATCCGCCGCATGAACAGAAAGATTCTGATCTCGGGCGTGGAGAACCGCAAGCAGATCGAGCTTGCGCATGAGTTCGGCGTGGATTACCTTCAGGGCTTCTATTTCTCGAACCCCATCAATCAGAACGAGTTTATCAACGTCTTAAAGGCAACCCAGCTTGCCAAGTTTGAGGAGCAGAAGGCACTCGCGGCCAGTGAGGCCATGAGTAACTTCCTCGCGAATATGAGCCATGAGATCCGGACCCCCATCAATGCCGTGCTCGGTATGGACGAGATGATCCTCCGGGAGAGCAGCGACGAGCGGATCCAGGAGTACGCGCGGGTGATCGAGGGCGCGGGCCGCACCTTGCTCTCGCTGATCAACGATATTTTGGACTTCTCCAAGATCGAGGCAGGCAATTTGGAGATCGTGGACGACGCGTACAATCTTTCCACTGTTTTGATTGATGTGATTAATATGATCCAGCTCAAGGCGGACAAGAAGGGGCTTACGCTGAAGACGGATGTTGACCCGACCATGCCCGAGCACCTGTACGGCGACGAGATGCGTCTGCGCCAGGTGATGCTGAACCTGTTGAACAATGCGGTAAAATATACAAACGAGGGCACCGTGACCTTGAAGGTGCGCTGTGAAAAGCTGGATGACAAGCGCGCGAAGCTGATCGTGGCCGTGAAGGACACCGGTATCGGCATTCGCGAGGAGGATATGAACAAACTGTTTGAGAAGTTCCACCGTTTGGATCTGGACAAGAACAAGACGGTGGAGGGCAGCGGACTGGGACTTGCCATTGCCCACAGGATCGTGGATCACATGGGCGGCGAGATCAAGGTGGAGAGCACCTACGGCGAGGGCTCCACGTTCTCCTTCTTCGTACCGCAAAAGCTGCTGGATGATTCCGCTATCGGCAATTTCCGCGGCAAGATGACCATGAAGGAAATTCCGGAAAAAGAGAAGGAAAAGGAAAAGCATCACGCATTCACGGCGCCCGAGGCCCGGGTACTGGTGGTGGACGACACTCCCATGAACCTCGTGGTGGTGCGAGAACTCTTAAAGAAGACGGAGATCATGATGGACGAGGCCATGTCCGGCGCGGAGTGCTTAAAGCTCTGCGAGAATACGAAGTACGACCTCATCCTGCTCGACTATCGCATGCCCGAGATGGACGGCATCGAGACGTTAAAGCATCTGAAAGAAAATAAGGAAGGCATCAATTACGATACCACGGTGGTCGCACTGACCGCAAACGCCATCGCAGGCGCGAAGGAACGCTTCCTGAAGGAAGGCTTTGATGACTATATCACGAAACCCGTAGACGGAAATCGTTTGGAGGAGCTTTTGCTCATGTATCTGTCGGGTGACAGGATCAACCTGCTCAATGAGGCGCAGGTTGCGGCTCGCTCGGCGCAGTCCGGAGGCTGGCGCGAGTCGCTGGGCACCGGTGCAAAAAGGATCAAAGAAAAAGCCGGGGCCGAGGAGGGCGTGTTAAAGAATCCGGAGCCCGGCGCGGACAGCGCGGCTCTTACCAGAGCGGCGGATTATCCGGGGCTGATCGTGGAGATCGGCATTAAGAACTGCGGCTCGAGAGAGTCCTTCGAGCGCGTGTTTGCCGCCTTCCAAAACGATGTGGCGGAGCGTGCGGCAACCATCCGAAAGTCCCTTGCGGCGGACGACTTGAAACGTTACCAGGTTGAGGTGCACAGCATCAAGGGTTCGGCTAGGATCATCGGCGCGGATGCACTTTCCTCCCTGGCAGAGCAGTTGGAATATGCCGCGGATGCGGAGGACAGAGAAAAGATCAACGCCGAGACGGAAAAACTCCTCGCCATGTACGAGCAGTACGACAGGCCGATGAAGGACGAGGCGGAAAAGCCTCCGCAGATGAAGGAGAAAAAGGCGGAGCAGCCGGCGGAAGAGAAACAGGAGCTGACGCCCGAGAAATGGAAGGACGCCTTGAATACGCTGCGTGTGTTCTCGGATTCCATGGATTTTGACAATGCGCAGGTACTGATCGAGGCCGTGCGCGCGCACAAAAAGACAAAACAGCAGGAAGCTCATATACGCGGCATGGAGTCGCTGATCTACAAGCTGAACTGGGATGAGCTGACAGAGCTGATCGATAAACTACTGACAGAGGAGGTGAAGTGATTTGGAAGATACAAGACTGAAGGATGTGGCAAAGGAAAAAAAGTCGGACATCAAGCCGAGAAGAACAAAATACAGAGTGCTGATCATCCGGAGCGAGCGGACATTTATGGTAAATTCCATGATCACAAACCTGCGAAACTCCGACTGTGAGGTACAAGAGGTGACCTTCAATGTGAAGGAGATCGGGCAGTATCAGGATAAGACGGATCTGATGATACTCTACTCCGACAGGGACATCGGCTCCTACCTCGGAGCGCTGGTGTACCTGCGTGATCTGTGTATGGAAAAATCCAAGCAGCTGATCGTGATCGGCAGCCGCGAGGAGCTCGACGAGATCACGGAAAACATTCCGGCTCATCTTTTGATCGACACCATCGAGCGTCCCCTCGACATGAACGCCTTTGTGGAGAAGGTGATGTCCTTAAAGAGCGAGGACGTGGTGGAACTGCATAAGAAGAGCATCCTTGTGGTTGATGATGACGCAAGCTATGTACAGCTTCTCAGGGAGTGGCTGAAGGACGATTACCGCGTGGGTATGGCAAGGTCCGGTGTGCAGGCCATCACCTGGCTTGCAAGAAACAATGTGGATCTGATCCTCTTGGACTACGAGATGCCTGTGACCAACGGCCTGCAGGTGTTGGAGATGCTTCGGAGCGAGCAGTTTTCCAAGGATATCCCGGTCATGTTCCTGACAGGCAAGAGCGATAAGGAGAGCATCATGAAGGTGATGGCCTTAAAGCCGGCCGGATATATGCTGAAGAATATTACCAGGTTCCAGCTGTTGGCAAATCTGGAAAACTATTTTGCAAAAGAAAGCTATGAAAAAAGTCAATAAATAATTTAGGGGGCGAAATATTTCGCCCCCTGTTTGTTTTACTGATTTAACAGCTCTACCATGTAGATGAACTGTGCCTTGTAATCATCCTCCATGATATTCGGATCGCATTTTAATCTCTCGATCACGTTCTCATATGTCGATGTTCCCTTATATTCGGAATCTCTGAAGATCATCCCGACCTGTGCCACGCCTGCGGCCCAGGAAGTGTTTGCGTCAAGCTCTGAGCTTACCATATCTGTGGTTACCGGATAGGTGCGAAGCTCACTGCTGTCTGCATCCGGATTCTTGTAGCGAAGGTTCAGCACGCAGTATTCATTCGCGTTGCCTGCAGCGGCATCACTTGCGGTTGCCTCGTAACGGGAGCTTACATCACCGATCTGATCCGCGTAGGCTGAGCCGACGGGTACGATCTCGTAAAGCACGGTCACGGTCTGGCCGGAGCCGACCTCGCCGCCGTCCTTGCTGTCGTTTGCAAAGTCCTCGGCTGCCATCTTGCGGTTTTCGTAACCGATCAGTCTGTAGGCTGCAACGGTTGTCGGGTTAAACTCTACCTGGAACTTGGTATCCTTTGCCACGGTGTAAAGTGTGGACCAGATCTCTTTTTTCAAAACCTTTTCGGCTTCCATGACACAGTCGATATAAGCGTAGTTTCCGTTGCCGTGATCGGCCAGCGCTTCCATCTTGTCATCCATGTAGTTTCCCTCGCCGAAGCCGAGGCAGGAGAGGAATACACCGCTTTCCTTCTTTTCCTCGATCAGGTCGATGAGGCCCGCCTCCGAGCTCACGCCGATGTTTAAGTCGCCGTCGGTTGCAAGGATCACACGGTTGTTGCCGCCCTCGATGAAGTATTCCTCGGCAAGTGCATAGGCGGTGTTGATGCCGTCTGCGCCGTTGGTACCGCCCCCGGCCTCGAGGCTGTCGATGGCTCGCTTGATGGTTTCATGATCGGAGCCGCTTACGCCCTCAAGGAGACGTGAAGAGCTTCCTGCGTAGGTCACGATGGAGACACGGTCGTTTTCCGTCAGGCTGTCACAGAGAAGCTTGAAGGACTTCTGTGCAAGCGGCAGTTTGTTGTTGTCAAACATGGATCCCGAGGTGTCGATCAAGAAGACGATATTGCTTCCGCCCTGCGGCAGTACATCCTCTGCGCGTACACCGACGCGGTAGAGCAGGGTGTCGCTGTTCCAGGGGCAGGTCACGATGGCCTGATCCACTGCGAACTTTTCGCCGTTTTCTGCCTTCGGGTAGGAGTAGTCGAAGTAGTTGATCATCTCTTCGATGCGAACCGCATCCTCCTCGATACCGCCGCCCGGGAAGTAGGGCGAGTACTCGTCATCGCTTTCGCGGCCGTACTGCTCGAAAATGGTGCGGCGGAGGTTGGAGTAGGTTGCAGTATCCACATCCGCACCGAAGGTGGAGTAGCGGTTGGTGGATACCTTGGTAAAGCCGGATTCGGAAATGTTGTTATAACCCTCCGTGTTCCAGTCGATGGGCTCTCCCGGCACGATGTCTCTGTCGAGTGAGATGCTTGCGCCGCCGTAGGAATCGGAGGGAGCTTCGCAGGCGTCCTCGCACTCCGCAACAGCTTCCACGCTGTTGAAGGATATCAGGCCTTTGCCGTAGCTTCTGCCGGTGTGTGTGTAGAAGCCGTCGTAGGCCTTACCGACTGTCTGAATACGATCCTCGATCACCTTTTGATCGAGCTTGGAAAGCTCTTCGGTTGTAAGGGAGATGGTGCTGCCGCCGGCGATCTTGGCACCGGTCGTTCTTGCGCCGCATGCGGTAAGCATCAGGGCGCAGGCTAAGGTTAAGGATAAGCAGGTTGCTTTTATTTTTCTTCTCATAGGGGTTGCTCCTTTCATCGGTCTTTGCCGTTTTTTTGTATTTGATAATCTATATACGAGGGTGCCCGGAGG
>CACZPL010000100.1 GCA_902783015.1 uncultured Lachnospiraceae bacterium | reverse complement strand
CGATGCATGTCCTCTCTCTCATTCAGACGGTTCATGCTCTCCATATAGAGGAAGGGCATCTTCATGGCAGCGTCCAGATCCTCCTCGGCGTTCTGCGGAAGAACACCGCCGTTTCTTCTTGAAAGCTCCATGTCGTCATATATTTTCCTGAGGTACGCATCCACGATGGCGAGTCTGTCGGCAAAGAGCTTTTCATTCTCGGTCAGCATGAATTTGGAAAGCACCTCCTCGTCCTTCTTAAAGGCGCGGTCATAGCCGTAATAGAGAATGTACTTCTGATTTCGAAAGCCCCTGTCGGCGTTGCTTCTCACAAGCTCGCGGACCGCATCCTGCATATCCTCGCAGAAGGCGCGGATGTAATCCCTGTATTCCCTGTAAACGCGGTAGCTGCCGGTCTTTCCTCCCGCTGTCTTCTTGACAAAGCGGTCGCTCTGGGCCCGGCGATATAACCATGTAATCGGTTTTTGTACATACATAAAGAGGATGGTTCGCATCTCATAGGAGAGCATGCCGCAGTCGATGCACACATCGCGCCCGCCCACAACCGGGACGTACACATACTTATCCGAAGCAAGGCGCACCTCACGCATACGGCTGACCACGATGCAGGCCACCGCAAAGAGCAGCATACCGACCACGATCACCCAGACCGCGATCTCGATTTTGTCATACCACTGTGCCATAGCATTCTCCCAAAAACAGCGAAAAAGAAAATAGGAACGACCCTCCATGGTCGTTCCTATTATACCATACTAATCACGATTATGCGATCTTTTCTTCAATCAATTGCGGAATCTCATCCTTCTCACACCCGATGGCAAATGCCAGCTCCGAGTAGAGCAGATCCTCTGCCAGTTTAAAGTAACGGTCGTCTACCGCCAGACTCTTTTT
Source organism: uncultured Lachnospiraceae bacterium (assembly GCA_902783015.1). Taxonomy (GTDB): domain Bacteria; phylum Bacillota; class Clostridia; order Lachnospirales; family Lachnospiraceae; genus Coprococcus_C. The sequence goes on along the minus strand of CACZPL010000100.1, from coordinate 2,305 downwards.
CCCGTGATCCATGCGATCCTGTTTTCTGACATAGATGTTTTTAATGATGCTGACAAGCTGTTCCGGCTGATTACTCTTGATAGCCTCTTTGTAGTTATTCTCTCTGTGCCTGTGATCCGTGATCCACGGCTCTTTGATCTCAGGAACCTTTTCGATAATGTGCTCAGCTTCCTCGCGGCTTAATGCGTATCTGTATGTCTGATCACCGACATCCGTCGGAATGAACAGTTTCGCCGCCTTGTCCAATACCGGAACCATAACATAATACAGTTTCTTCGGGTCTGCTCCCGACATATCCATGTGAGTGATATCCTTCACTTCACATATCCCTTTGTTTGCTCTTACAACGTAGTCACCAACCTTAAACATGTTCCTCTTTCACCCCTTCCCTAATTAAATGCTGTCATTCGGTAAAAAAACCGGAAGACAAGAGCAATCCTCCGATTGGTTTCATTGTAACATTTTCGTAAAAAAAATGTAATACAAAAAAACTACAAAAAATACACAAACTTCATTGTATATTTTGTCGAGAAAAGGTAAATGCATGTTATTTTTCTTATCGATATGATATCAGCCGCAGCCTTCCGAGTTTTCAAACTCGACATTGCCGACCGTTCCCTTCGCCCAGGGACTGCCCACATCACACCGACCGTGGTGGTACATCTCGCGCACATCACCCTCACCTACCGAATCGTCCACATGGAGATTAATGCGACTGATGCCCGCATCACCCATGCGGCCGTCCAAAAGCTCGATGATATTTTGAATATCCTTAAAGTTTTCCATCCTATAACTCCTCAATAAAACGCATGAACGCCTCGCGGCCTTCCTCCGTGCACTTGTACACTCCGGCACAGTCAAGCACCTTCGCAAAGACCTTTCCGATCTCATCCTGCACGGCCTTATGTACATTCTCATTCGTGAGCGAAACACCTGACGACCATTCCCGCGCCCAGTCGGCATGAGATGCGGTCCGCTCGTCCGCATCAAGATCCGTGCCTAAGAGAAGCGCCTCCTCAAGTGCCGCCATCTCGCCCTTTAAGCGTGCAGGCAGCACCGCAAGGCCCATCACCTCGATGAGGCCGATGTTTTCCTTCTTAATGTGGTGATACTGCGGATGCGGATGATACTCTCCCAAAGGATGCTCCTTGGTCGTGATATTGTTCCTTAACACCAGATCAAGCTCGAACAAGTCACCGCACATCCGCGCAATGGGCGTGATCGTGTTGTGGGGCACGGTTCCCGCTCCCGGCTCTGCCGGTCCTCTCTCCGTGTTTTCAAGCTCCTCGCCGTCCTTTGTAAAGGCAAAGATAAACGCCTCCGCATCCGTATAGGAACGCCATTTTGCAAGAATATGCTCCGCAAGCTCCGCGATGCGTTTCGCATCCTTTCCCTGCAGGCGAATGGTGGAAAGCGGCCAGCGAATGATGCCGGCATGCACATCCTCAAAACCTTTCACCGAAAATTCGCGCTCGTAGGGTGCACGCACCATCGGGAACTCATAGCCGCCGCCCTGGAAATGATCATGGCTTAAGATGGAGCCTCCCACTATGGGAAGATCCGCGTTGGAGCCTGCCGTATAATGCGGAAACTGCCGCACGAAATCAAGCAGCTTGTCGAAGCAATCGCGGTCGATCTTCATGGGAATATGATTCTCGTTGAAGATGATACAGTGCTCGTTGTAGTACACATAGGGAGAATACTGTAAAAAATAGTTTTCCCCGGCAAGCCTGATCGGCATGATGCGGTGATTCTGTCTGGCGGGATGCGAAAAATGGCCCGCATAGCCCTCGTTCTCCCGGCACAAAAGGCAGGCCGGATAACCGGATTTCTTTGCCTGTCCGGCCTTTGCGATATCCCGCGGATCCTTCTCGGGCTTTGACAGATTGATGGTGATGTCCAGCGCGCCGAACTCCGTGTCCGCCTGCCACTTTTCATCCTTTTTGATCCGGTCGACCCGGATATAGTTGGTATTCTTTGAAAAATCGTAATAATAATTCGTTGCCTGCTTCGGGTCCTTCTCGAATTTTGAAGCAAAATACGCCTGCACCACGGAGGGTGCGGGTGTGATGCAACCCATGATCTTTGTGTCGAACAGATCCTTATAGGTGATCGTATCCTCGGGGAGCAGTCCCTTTTCATGCGCGTAAGCGAGCAGATCGTCGAGGATCTCGCTTACAGCGCGGGGTTCCTTTCTCACATCCGTCGGTTCATAGGCATCCTCCTCAAAGAGCTCAAGGAGGCGGTTTACGGCATAGGTCTCGTCCGCGGGATCGATCAGTCCGCAGGAAAGACCGTAGTTGAT
>CACZPL010000099.1 GCA_902783015.1 uncultured Lachnospiraceae bacterium | reverse complement strand
TCGCCGTTAGGTCCGCCGACTACGAAACGTCCTGTCGGATTGATGAAGAACTTGGTATTCTCATCCACAAGCTCCTTCGGAAGCACCTCATCGAAAATGTACTTCTTCACATCTGCGTGAATCTGCTCCTCGGATACATCCTCGCTGTGCTGTGTAGAAAGAACTACAGCATCAAGTCTTGCAGGCTTTCCTTCCTCGTCATACTCAACGGTTACCTGTGTCTTACCGTCCGGTCTAAGGTACGGAAGTGTTCCGTCCTTTCTGACCTTTGAAAGCCTTAAGGCAAGCTTATGAGCAAGTGAGATCGGATAAGGCATAAGCTCCTCTGTCTCATTTGTTGCATAACCGAACATCATACCCTGATCTCCGGCACCGATAGCGTCGATTGCATCCTCATCACCGCTTCTTGCTTCAAGAGCCTTGTTTACGCCCTGAGCTATATCCGGTGACTGCTCGTCTATTGCCACGATAACACCGCAGGTGTCGCAGTCAAAGCCGTACTTTGCGCGGTCATAACCGATCTCGCGGATGGTATCACGAACCACCTTCTGAATATCGACATAAGCACTGGTGGTTATCTCACCCATAACCAGCACAAGTCCTGTGGTTACTGCGGTCTCACAAGCCACACGGCTCATGGGATCCTGTGCTAACAATGCGTCAAGTACCGCGTCCGATATCTGATCGCATATTTTGTCGGGATGTCCTTCTGTCACCGACTCCGAAGTAAAAAGTCTTCTTTCCATAGTGTTTTCCTCCTTGAAATATCAGATATCGTCTCTTGAAAATTTAATAAATCGAGTGGGAGAAACGAAGATTCTCCCTACTCGCAGCGCAAACCGCGTGCTGTGAAGCATCAAATCACTTTATGTTGCTCTGCGCATAGAGAAATCCGGCTACTCATATCGAGCAGCCGGATTTGAATTCGTATTATCAAATCCTCTTATTGCTCGATAACCAATTACATGATGGTATCGCTCAGGTCGGCACCTTCCGTATCTGCGGGGTTGCCGCGGCTTCACAGTCCCATGTGACTCCACCGCTCTGAATAAGAGAGATATCTTGTTATGTGCCCAATATAATAACACCTGCACCTTCTTTTTGTCAACTTAAAGGTACAGGTGTTATTCATATCAGAGATCCGTTACATCTCTGCCTCCCGGTCGGAACCCGTCTCGTATTCCCTGTGCATACTATCATCAAATGATTTCCTGCTCAGCCTCTCTTTGGCACTTTCCGGTTCAAAGCCAAGTTCATGCACATTATATAGCGCCTCGTAGATCTTTCCGCACTTTTCGCATTTTAAGCAGTGCGCCGTTATACTGTACAGGATCTCGCGTTCCTCCACTGTCTTGAGCGAAGAATATATGCAGTCCGCTATCTCATCAAAATCATAATGTCCGTTTGTCATAATAGTATACCTCCTTTCCCAAATCTTAAGCCATGACCTCTTAGTCTATTCCTCGTCCTTATGCCTTTCATTTATCTTTCGCAGGCGTTTCAACACCCTGTTTGAAGCATCAAGGACTTTCTTATAGTCTAAGCTAAAGGTCACATCCTTCCATAGCGTCCCGTTCGCATCACGCTCCTCTGTCAGTTTCTTTTCAAGCACCTTGAACATCTCAGAGGGGAATACCTGTTGATACGCTACACAAAAATCTTTGGGGAAGGCCTTTACTATATCTTCCATACTGCGACCTGAGAGCAGATTTACTGTCTCTTCAACTTTCCCGCTAAAGGTATCTCCGGAATACCGGTTAAGCTTTTGAGGAATTATGATCTTCGCGTAAAAGAAGCTCATCAGTCTGTCAAGCGCAACATCCTGCTTCATCAGTTCGGAAAAAACTCTTACGGTTTTCTCACTCGCAAACCTGTCCAAGTACATCTTCTCGATGGAATGCTCCCGTGATACGAGCTCGGGTTTATTCTCATCATCCAGAGAATCAGTCTTGTAAACGGTCACGGTTTCAACTTCTCCGAGAGCTGTCTTTCTCGTTTCCTTCGTATAATTCTTATCTACAATATCGGCAATCCGTCTTTGGGCGATACTTTTCAGCCACGCCTGTCTCTGTTCCGGTGTCTTGTCTACGGAATTGTTGAGAAAGACATAAATACCTAACAATACGCTTATGCATATATCCTGTAACGCATCTTCCCTGTTTTGATCATTTACAACACCTGGAAGCTTCTCTCTCAACATTTTTCTCGTATCTTTTTTTATTATCCTGACTAATTCACCATATATTGCAGCATCCGAAGGAGTTTTTGAATTTATTTCTCTGCGAAGCTGATTAAAGAACTTGTCTGAACCAAAAGATTCATATTCTTCCATAGGCATTCCTCTTACTTACAGCTCCGGAACCTGGTCTTCTGTGATAACCTTCAAGCCTGCTTTTTCAAGCTCCGTCTCTGCAGCTTTGTAATCATCTACACGGAATATCATATATACCTGCTCCGATACATTTGCACCTGATACGGCATACATATACTTTATGTTGATGTTTGCCTCAGTGAAGACCTTCAGAACCTTGTTAAGTCCTCCCGGTACATTCGGTATCTCAACGATCACGACATGTGTGAGCTTATTTACATAACCTGCATCCTTAAGTACGGTTGTTGCCTCATACACATCATCAACTATGATACGGCAAATGCCGAAGCCGTCGGTCTGCGCAACCGAGATAGCTCTCATATTTATGTTGTTGTTAGCGAGCACTGTGGTCATCTCTTCCATCTTGCCCGGCTTGTCCTCAATAAAAATGGAAACCTGCTTTACACTCATCTTTTTTACCCCCTTTTGTATTACCTTGCAAGCATGCGCTTGACAGCGCATTATGTTCTGCTTACGCAGAACGCTTGCAAGTCATTCGCCGTGAAAAAACAAATGTCTGCTTCGCAGCCGCTTGTTTTTTCACTTAATCTCATATCTTTCTCTTATCTATAACTCTGACAGCCTTGCCCTCGCTTCTCTCGATTGACTTAGGTGCAACAAGTGTAACCTTAGCCTTGATTCCGAGCATGGACTTTAAGCCTGCCACAAGGTCAGCCTGACGCTTGGTGATCTCATTTACATCATCGGTGAACATCTCCGGAGTCATCTCAACATGAACATCAAGTGAGTCTGTGTTGTTCTTTCTGTCAACGATGATCTGGTAGTTAGCCTGATAGCCGTTGTTGAGAAGAACTGTCTCGATCTGTGACGGGAATACATTGACTCCACGGATGATGAGCATGTCATCTGAACGTCCCATAGGCTTAGCCATCTTGACATGTGTACGTCCGCATGAGCACTTCTCTCTCGTGAGCACACAAATGTCTCTGGTGCGATAACGAAGCAGCGGGAAGGCCTTTCTGTCTAATGAAGTAAACACAAGCTCACCCTTGGTT
>CACZPL010000098.1 GCA_902783015.1 uncultured Lachnospiraceae bacterium | reverse complement strand
CAGGGGCGCCTCTTCAGCCACTTGAGTACATCTCCAGTGCCATGATAAGCAAATTACCAATGGGCGTGTGTCATTTCAACACGCTAGGATATAATACCAAAAGAAAGGTGTTCTGTCAATCTTTTTTACAGAATCAAATAAAAAGCAATTGATAAGCGGTCGGAATCCGCATATAATATCAGGTAGAAATCGCGGAAACAACCGATTTTCGGGGCTCCGCGTGCCGGGAGAACGGAGAAAAACATGAAAAAAGAAGAAAAGACAAATGTGATGCGCGTGCTGGACGGGAAAAAGATATCCTACGAGAGCCACGCTTATACGCCGGATGCAACCATGAGCGGTGAGGAGATCGCGGGGATCCTGGGAGAGGATCCGGAGAAGGTGTTTAAAACGCTTGTGACACAGGGAAAATCCGGGACGTACTATGTGTTCGTGGTGCCGGTGGGCGCGGAGCTTGATCTGAAAAAAGCCGCGAAAGCCTCCGGGGAAAAGGCAGTCAGCATGATCAAGCAAAAGGAACTGCTCCCGCTGACCGGATATGTGCACGGCGGCTGCTCGCCGATCGGAATGAAAAAGCAGTTTGCCACGTTCATTCATGAAACGGCGACGTCCTTTGATAAAGTATTTGTCAGTGCGGGAAAGGTCGGCTTTCAGATCGAGCTTGCGCCGTCCGATCTGATCGGTGTCGCGAGATGTACCGTGGCTGATATAGTGTAGGAGAGAACAGATGTCATTTAAGATCGTTCGTAACGATATCACAAAACTAGATACGGATGTTATTATCCACGGGGATACTGCCCGTTTCGCAGACGGAAACGAAGATGAGGAGCAAAGGCTCAGATCCTTCTACAGAAAAGGTCTTCAGGATGCGAAGGAAGAGGGAAACCGATCGGTAGCACTTCCGCTCATTTTAGCGGAAAGCTTCGAGTATCCGAAGGAGGAGGGCATGCGGATCGCGGCGGATGAGATCCGCGCGTTTCTTGCGGACAATGAGCTGCAGGTCTTCCTTGTGGTCTTTGATGAGAGATCGAACGCGCCCGGAAAACAGACCGATCCGGCGCTGGAAGCCTATATCAGTCGAAACTATGTCGATGAGAAGAAAAGGGAAGAACACCGCGACGGCTTCTTAAGCTCGATCATGAAGAGGAGCAGAAAGGGAGTATCGGCGGCAAAGGATTCCGCGCCCGGTGGGGATTTTGCGGCAAAAACCAACGCGTCATATATGATGGGTGCGGCGTGCATGGCTCCGATGAAGCCCGAGGAATCCATGATGTGCATGGATGAAGCACCGGCGGACTTCTCGGACTTTGAGGAGGAACACGAGAGCAAGCTCAATGAACGTATGCGGCACATCTCGGATACGTTTTCCCAGTACCTGATGTATCTGATCGGTGAAAAGCAGATGGAAAACACCGAGGTATATAAGCGCGCCATCGTGGATAAGAAGATTTTTTCCAAGATCAAGAACAATGCGGATTATCACCCGCAAAAGCTGACGGCGCTCTGCCTGTGCGTCGGTGCAAAGCTGAACCTGGATGAATCCAAGGACCTGCTGGCACGGGCGGGATACGCGCTTTCCCCCTGCGATAAGACAGATATCATCTTTTCATATTTCATAGAAAACGAGATCTACGACATGATCGAACTGGATATCCAGCTCGAGGAACATGGCCTTCCGTGCATCATTTCATGACGGGACGGAAAGGTCGCTTCGCAAGAGACCTGTTTTAAAAACGAATATCGTATAATGAACCCGACACAAGGAAAAACCCGAAAGGGCAGACAAGTGAAGGAGGTAATCATTATGCGAAAAGGATTAACGGAAGTAGTATTCATTCTTGACAGAAGCGGTTCCATGAGCGGTCTGGAGGGCGACACGATCGGCGGTTTCAATTCCATGATCGAAAAGCAGCGAAAGGAAGAGGGAGAGGCTTACATCTCCACGGTACTCTTTGACGACAAGACGGAGATCCTCTACGACAGAGTACCGGTAAATAAGGTGGAGCCGATGAACGAAAACCAGTATTACGTCAGAGGCTGCACGGCGCTTTTAGACGCCATCGGCGGATCGATCCATCATATCGCAGGTGTTCACAAGCACGCGAAGGAGGAGGACCGCCCCGAGAAGACTCTGTTCATCATCACGACCGACGGTATGGAAAACTCGAGTCACATCTATGACTACAAGAAGGTCAAAAAGATGGTGGAAAAGGAAAAGAATAAATACGGGTGGGAGTTTCTCTTCCTGGGAGCCAACATCGATGCGATCGAGGTGGCCGGAAAATTCGGCATCAGCGCTGACAGGGCTTTAAACTACGAGTGCGACAGCGCCGGGACGGCACTGAATTTCCGCGTGCTTTCCGATACGCTTTCGGCAGTCAGAAGATCCAAGAGTAAAAAGGAAACTGCAATGATGATGGAAGCTTGCTGCGCGCCGATACGTGAGGATTATGAAAAACGTCATAAATAGGCATTTCCGAAGAGGAAATCGGCAATAATCGGATTGACATCGGCACCGTTACGACTTATCATATCTCTATACGAACCGTTCAAAACGAACGCTTCGAAGCAAACCATACAAGGGGTCATCGCATGGTGGAAGAAGACAGAATCGAAAGTGAAGAACGGGAAGAAAAGAATCCGGACCGTGTGTTGCTGAAGGAATCGGGAAACAAGGAGTACTATGCCATCATCAAGAATTGGCAGGCCGGGATCATGAAGGTCAATCTTATGCTGATCATCATCATGTTCCTGATCGAGATCATCTTCATGTTCATTCTTGATGCGACGGGGGAGATCAGTGTTCCGGTCTCATCCTACATTCCGCGCTATGTGCTGCGTCCGACTCTGGTGAACGTGGTCGTCTATGTTGTGATGTACTTAGCCTATAAGAGCAACGATGTGAGAAACAGCTTTCGAGCTATGATCCCGCTTGTGCTGCTCACGGTGGTGCTCTCCAACATGCTTGTGGTGCACTATGTGTTCCCGGCGGTTTATATGGTGCTGATCGTACCGCTGTTTATCTCAACCATCTACGGGAGCATGAAGATCTCGCGCACCCTGTTTTATATCCTGATCCCGGTGTACTGTGTCAGCATCATTCAGATCGTACTGACACCGTACTACATTCTTCCGGATGCTTTCTGGTACAATGTCGTGATCGGTTTCATCGGCATTCCGCTCTCCTATCTGCTGGTGCAGAATATCGTGGCTTACGAAAACGAAAAGGAACAGCTGGTATACGAGCAGTACGAGACCAATCAGGAGCTGCAGCGCGAGGCGCTGTATGATGGACTGACCGGCGTGCTGAACCATACGGGACTGTTTAAGGTACTGGAGAAAAAAATAGAAGAATTCACACCGGAAAAGAGCCTCTTTCTTGCGGTTCTCGACATTGACCATTTCAAACTGGTCAATGATGACTTCGGCCATGAGGCCGGCAACATTGTGCTTGAGAAGCTGGGAAGCATGATGAACAATTATGCGAACGAGAAGGTGCAGGTGGCAAGATACGGCGGAGAAGAGTTCTGTGTCGTGTTCTCCGCCATGAAGGATTACGAAGCCCTGCGGATTCTGAAGGATATGCACAAGGAGTTTCCTTCCTATAAATACCCGGGTATCGATCGTAAGGTAACGTTTTCCGCGGGAATCGCGGCGTATGCGGAGGGACTTTCGGCAAACTCGTTTGTGGAAAAAGCGGACCAGGCGCTGTATCTGGCAAAGAACAGCGGAAGAAACAGAATAGAGAGTGTATAAAGGCATATAAAAAAGCGGGTAGTGTGTACCCGCTTTTTTCGTATTATGCAGCGATCGCGATCTCGGTATTTTCTGCCATGAGCAGAAGTGAAGCCAAAACGACCGCGCAGGTGCGATAAGAATACATGCAATCGTGCTCCGTGGAGCCCGGAAGTGTCATGTAGTGATCGTGTACGCTTAAGATGTGTGAGAGCACGTGCTCCACATCGGCGTAAACCGGAAGCTGTTCCTGCACCTGTTCATCTCGTAAAACCTTCCCGATAAAGGTGTACATATCCTTTTTCAGAACCTCCTCGTAGGAGCAATGCTCCGCCAGAGTCCCCGGGAAATGCGTGTTGTGCGGGTAGGTGAAATAATCTGCGATATAATGCATGATGATGCCCAGCCGGAAGGATGAGCCTACGGTTAAGTCCCTCTTGGCATTGTAGCGATCCAGAAACTTTGTCATGTAGTTTCCGGTCAGCTCAAAGGTTTCATCGATACAGTGTCTTCTTGTGAAAAAGCTCGGCGTGATGTCGGGCCAAAGGCTTCCGATATAGAAGGAAAGCTTGTGACGCATGCGAGTCTTTAAGTCAAGACCGTGTACCAAACCGACAGCGAGTGCGATGTGCGATTTCTTTCTCAAAAGTAAACCTCTTTTCTGTTGTAAGCCTCATAGTTACGCACATTTTATCATTTTTAGCCCTCTGTGGTCAACAAAAACTTCAGAACCCTATTTTTTCCTTGCTTTACCCATCTTTTTATGGTACATTGTAAGTTGCGTTATAGCGTAAAGTAATGGAAAAACCCGAAATCTGGAGGAAATAAAATGGGTCTGATAGAAAAAGTATTCGGAACGCACAGTGACAGGGAACTGAAAAAAATTCAGCCCCTTGTGGATAAGATATTAGCACTCGATGAACCGATGCAAAAGCTTTCCGATGAGGAATTAAAGGAAAAGACATCGGAGTTTAAGCGCAGGCTGTCCGAGGGAGAAACCCTGGATGACCTTCTGGTTGAGGCCTTCGCGGTTGTCCGTGAGGCTGCGTCAAGAAGCATCGGCTTAAAGCATTATCCGGTACAGCTGATCGGTGGTATCCTGCTGCATCAGGGAAGAATTCCGGAGATGCGTACGGGTGAAGGTAAAACCCTGGTCTCCACTCTGCCGGCGTACTTAAACGCCTTGGAGGGCAAGGGCGTACACATCGTGACGGTCAACGATTACCTGGCAAAGCGTGACCGTGACTGGATGGGTCAGGTCCATGAATTCCTGGGTCTCACCGTGGGTGTGATCCTAAACTCCTACAAAAACGACGAGCGTCGCGCCGCTTATGCGTGCGACATCACATATGTAACCAACAACGAGCTCGGTTTCGATTACCTGCGTGACAACATGGTCATCTACAAGGAACAGCTCGTACAGCGTGACTTAAACTACGCCATCGTCGATGAGGTCGACTCCGTATTGATCGACGAAGCGCGTACACCGCTCATCATCTCCGGACAGAGCGGAAAGTCCACGGACCTCTATAAGATGTGCGACTATCTGGCACGCCGCATGAAGCGCGGTACGGCCAGCCTCGAGATCTCCAAGCTCGATATGATCATGGGCAATGATGTCGAGGAGGACGGCGATTACCTTGTAGACGAAAAGGATAAGCAGGTGGTGCTGACGGCACAGGGCGTCAAGGAAGTGGAGCAGTTCTTCCATATCGATAACTTCTCCGATGCCGAGAACCTGGACATCCAGCACAACATGATCATGGCACTGCGCGCGCACGCGCTGATGTTCCGCGACCGCGACTATGTGGTGCAGGACGACGAGGTGCTGATCGTAGATGAATTTACCGGCCGTATCATGCCGGGCCGCCGTTTCTCGGACGGTCTGCATCAGGCCATTGAGGCGAAGGAGCAGGTGAAGGTAAAGCGCGAATCAAGAACGCTTGCGACCATCACCTTCCAGAACTTCTTCAATAAATATAAGAAGAAAGCCGGTATGACCGGTACCGCATTGACAGAGGAGGAAGAGTTCCGTGAGATCTACGGCATGGACGTGGTGGAAGTTCCCACCAACCTGCCGGTGAAGCGTATCGATCATCAGGACTCCGTCTTCAAGACAAAGAAGGAAAAGCTGAATGCGATCATCAATGCCATCGCGGATGCGCATGCAAAGGGACAGCCGGTGCTGGTGGGTACCATCAACATCGATTCTTCCGAGGAGCTGTCAACAATGCTCTCCAAGCGCGGCATTCGCCACGAGGTATTGAACGCGAAGTTCCATGAGCGAGAGGCAGAGATCGTGGCACAGGCCGGTCAGATGGGTGCGGTAACCATTGCAACCAACATGGCAGGTCGGGGTACGGATATCAAGCTCGGTGAGGGCGTTGCAGATCTGGGCGGTTTGAAGATCATCGGTACGGAACGTCATGAGTCCCGTCGTATCGATAACCAGCTGCGCGGTCGTTCCGGACGTCAGGGAGATCCCGGTGAGTCCAAGTTCTATCTCTCCCTGGATGATGACCTGATGCGTCTCTTCGGCGCGGAGCGTGTGAAGAGTGTGTTTGAGGCACTGCGCGTACCCGAGGGCGAGGAGATCATCCACAAGTCCATCACGAATTTTGTTGAAAAGGCGCAGAAAAAGATCGAGTCCAACAACTTTGCAATCCGTAAAAGCTTGCTCGAGTACGATCAGGTAAACAATGATCAGCGCGAGGTGATCTACGCAGAGCGCCGCCGCGTGCTCGACGGCGAGAATATGAGAGATGTGATCTTCAAGTTCGTGCAGGATACGGTAGAAAGCTATGTAGACAAGACGTGTTCGGAGGATCTTGCTCCCGATCGCTGGGAAATCAAGGAACTGAATCATCTGCTCATCCCGATCATTCCTATCAAGCCGGTGGTGATCACGGACGATGATGTAAAGAACCTGAAGCTCTCCGAGTTCAAACAGAGATTAAAGGAAGAGGCAGCAGCGCTTTACGAGGCGAAGGAATCCGAGTTCCCGGAGCAGGAACACTTCCGCGAGATCGAGCGCGTGATCCTCTTAAAGGTAATAGACAAGAAATGGATGCAGCATTTGGATGACATGACCCAGCTTCGTCAGGGCATCACGCTGCAGGCCTACGCAAACAAGGATCCGGTAGTGGAGTACAAGTTTGCGGGCTATGATATGTTTAACGAAATGACCAACTCCATCCGCGAGGATACGGTGCGCATGCTGATGCATGTAAAGATCGAGGAGAAGGTAGAGCGTGAGGAGGTTGCCAAGGTGACCGGTACCAACAAGGATGACTCGGTCAAGGCCGGCCCCATCAAGCGCACATCGAAGAAGATCATGCCCAACGATCCCTGCCCCTGCGGCAGCGGAAAGAAATATAAAAAGTGCTGTGGAGCCAATGCTTAACAGCGATCAAGGTGGTGATTCCGCGTGATAGAATTAGATCAGTACAAATTCGCATTAAGCGAATACAAAACTCCACTTGCGGAAGTGAGGGATTCACTTTGACATCCCTAACAAGGAGTTAAGGATCGAAGAGCTTGAAAATAACATGGAAGCCCCCGATTTCTGGGACAAGGTCGAAGAGAGCCAGGAGACCATGAAGGAATTGAAAGGCCTCAAGGACACGCTCGAACGCTATCAGGCATTGGAAACGGGCTTTGAGGACATGGAGACCATGATCGAGATGGCCGAGGAGGAAAATGACAAAAGCCTCCTCCCCGAGCTTGAGACCATGCTGACGGAGTTCAAGGAGCAGTTCGACGCGCTCCGCATCGAGACCCTGCTCTGTGACGAATACGACAACAACAACGCTGTCGTGACCATCCACCCGGGCTCCGGCGGTACCGAGTCCTGCGACTGGTCCTCCATGCTGTATCGTATGTACACGCGATGGGCCGAGAAAAAGGGCTTTACCGTGGAGGTGCTCGATTATCTGGACGGCGATGAGGCGGGTATCAAATCCGTTACCTTCCAGGTAAACGGTGTTCACGCCTATGGGTACCTGAAGTCGGAGAAGGGTGTGCACAGACTGGTGCGATTGTCTCCCTTCAATGCGGCCGGGAAACGACAGACCTCGTTTTCCTCCGTGGATGTCATGCCGGAGCTTTCCGATGACATTCAGGTGGATATCAACGAGGATGACCTGCGGATCGATACTTACCGGTCTTCGGGCGCGGGCGGCCAGCATATCAATAAGACATCCTCTGCGGTGCGCATCACGCATCTGCCCACGGGAATCGTGGTGCAGTGTCAGAACGAGCGCTCGCAGCACATGAATAAAGATAAGGCGATGAAGATGCTCATGTCCAAGCTGTACCTGTTGAAACAGCAGGAGACAGCCGACAAGCTGTCTGACATCCGCGGCGAGGTTGCGGAAAATGCCTTCGGCAGTCAGATCAGAAACTATGTGCTTCAGCCCTATACGATGGTGAAGGATGTGAGAACGGGTTGCGAGACCAGCAATGCCCAGGCAGTGCTGGACGGCGGGATCGACCTGTTCATTAACGGATACTTGAAATGGATTCATACTAAGGTAGAGGAGGAGTAACTATGGCAGAAGAGAAATATATTATATTTACCGTAGGAGATCAGAAATATGGCATGAGATTACTCCGAATCAACGGTATAGAACAAAACTATAAGTTGGTTCCGGTTCCCCTGGGTGCGCAGTTCATCAAAGGTATTATCCATCTGCGCGGTTCGGTGGTTCCGGTATATGACTTGAGAGCCAAATTCTCCATAGAAGGAACGGATCCGAAGGAGAAACAGCTCCTGATGGCGGAAACCCACGGAATTTCCATGGGCTTTGAGGTGGATGATGTGCTCGGCATCTTCTCTGTGGAGGAGACGGATGTAAACAACATTCCCATGGTCGTGCAGACGGATGACACCGGCTATCTGGAGGGCGTGATCCGTGTTCACTTTGCGGGAGAACGTGAACCCGAGATCCTGCTCACGGTGGCTGTGGATACGATCATGACAGAAGGCGAGTTTGCAACGGTATCCGAGGCTTTAGAGGAGGTAGAGGAATGATCAAGGTAGCGATATTGGGATACGGCACTGTCGGGTCCGGGGTTTACAAGGTCCTGACCGAGAACGCCGATATCATAGAAAAACGTGTCGGAGAAGCGCTCTCCGTAAAATACGTGCTTGATCTGCGCGATTTCCCGGGAGACCCCGTGGAATCCGTGTTGGTGCACGATTTTGAACTGATCGAGAAGGACCCTGAGGTTTCAATCGTCGTGGAAACGATGGGCGGACTGAAGGTGGCATATGATTTTGTGAAGCGCTGCCTGCTTGCGGGCAAGAGCGTTTCGACATCAAATAAGGAGCTGGTTGCGGCCAAGGGTGCCGAGCTCCTTACGATCGCAAAAGAAAAGAATGTAAACTTCATGTTCGAGGCAAGTGTGGGCGGTGGAATTCCCATCATCCGCCCGTTGTTAAACTGCGTGACTCCGGACAGGATCGAGGAAGTGAGCGGTATCTTAAACGGAACCACGAACTACATCCTCACCGCCATGGCCGAGGAGGGCGCGGACTATGACGCGCTGATCAAGCGGGCGCAGGAGCTCGGATATGCCGAGCGCAATCCCGAGGCGGATGTGGAGGGATACGATTCCTGCCGCAAGATCGCCATTCTGACCTCGCTTGTGTGCGGACGTCAGGTGGATTACGAGGATATCTACACGGAGGGCATCACCAAGATCACACCGGAGGATCTCGGATACGCAAAGCAGATCGGCGGCGCGCTGCGTCTGCTCGGTATCAGCAAGATCCATGACGGCAGGGTTCATTCGATCGTTGCCCCCTTCATCGTAGGCAAGAACCATCCGCTCTACGCGGTAAACGATGTGATGAATGCCGTTTTCGTAAAGGGAAACATGGTCGGAGACCTGATGTTCTACGGCAGCGGCGCGGGCAGCCTGCCGACAGCGAGTGCCGTGGTATCCGATGTGATCGAAGAGGCGAAGAACATCGGAAAGAACATCCCTGTGACCTGGGAGGCGGAAAAGCTTCCGCTTGCCGATAAGGGAGAGTTCTCCTGCAGATTCCTGGTGCGCACGAAGAGCGCAAAGGAAAAGATCGAGGCGGCGTTCGGCACTGTCGAATATTTAGACACCGACACTGCGGCAGAGATCGCTTTCCTGACCGGAGAGCTGACAGAATCCGATTTTGAAGAAAAAGCCGGAAAGATCGAGCTGATCCACAGGATCAGAGTATCAATATAATTATTTGGAGGAAGCTATGCTGATCGTAAAAAAGTTTGGCGGTACATCCGTTGCAAACAAGGAACGCATCTTCAATGTGGCGAAGCGCTGCATTGAGGAATATCAAAAGGGAAATGACGTGGTCGTTGTACTCTCTGCCATGGGCAAGTACACGGACGAACTCATTACCATGGCAAAGGACATCAACGAAAATCCGCCCAAGCGCGAGATGGACATGCTGTTTACCATAGGTGAGCAGATGAGTGTGGCGTTGATGGGTATGGCCATGAACAAGCTCGGCGTGCCGGCGGTTTCGTTAAATGCATTTCAGGTGGCTATGCATACCACCTCGGTATACGGAAATGCGAGATTAAAGCGCATCGATACGGAGCGTATCAAAAACGAGCTCGAGCAGAGAAAGATCGTGATCGTAACGGGCTTCCAGGGTGTGAACAAATATGATGATTACACAACCCTCGGACGAGGCGGTTCCGACACCACGGCAGTGGCGCTTGCAGCCGCGCTTCACGCAGACGCCTGCGAGATCTACACCGACGTGGACGGCGTGTACACCGCGGATCCGCGCAAGGTAAAGAATGCGCGCAAGCTGGATCAGGTGACCTACGACGAGATGCTGGAGCTTGCGACTCTCGGTGCGGGCGTGTTGCATAACCGTTCCGTGGAGCTGGCAAAGAAATACGGCGTGACCTTAGTGGTCAGAAGCAGTTTAAATAATGAAGAGGGAACAAAAGTCAGGAGGGGCTCTAAAATGGAAAAGATGCTGGTTTCCGGTGTAGCCGGAGATGCGGATACCGCTAGAATTGCGATCATGGGATTAAAGGATGAACCGGGCGTGGCGTTCAAACTGTTCAACGCGCTTGCAAAGCACGATATCAACGTTGATATGATCCTGCAGTCCATCGGCCGCAAGGGTAAGAAGGACATCAGCTTTACCGTGAGCGAGGAAAATGCGGATGAGGCTGCGAAGGTGATCGAGGAGCAGTTTGACGATTACGAGGGTGTTGATGTTAATAAGAACGTTGCTAAGGTATCCATCGTGGGTGCCGGCATGCAGACCAATGCAGGTGTTGCGGCCAAGATGTTTGAGGCGCTTTATGACGAGAACATCAATATCCGCATGATCTCGACATCCGAGATCCGCGTGACGGTCCTGATCGATCAGGAGAATACCGAGCGCGCAATGAATGCGGTGCATGACAAGTTTTCTTTAGGAGACTAGGCAGATGATCACGGGGACGGTTTTTTGAAAATCGTCCCCGTGACTAAAATAACACTATGGCAAAGACAACGCAGAGAATCCCCAAAAAACTGAAGAAGCCGCATGTTGTCGGCCCGATCATTGTCTTCCTGCTCTTGGCGGGAATCACAACGGGCATTATGTTTGCGCTGTTTTCCATGCTCGGTCTTTATACGACGACCTCCAAGATCACGGAGGAGTATGAGCGCCTGTCCTATATGGCACGTTTGTACGAGCAGGGCGGCGGGCAGAGCAATGCGGAAAGTGTATATAAACTTTTGGATGAAGCTGAGCGCGATTACATCATCCTCGACAAGGACGGAAAGGTGCTGCATCAAACAGGTGAGAACACCTCGGGTAATGACGGGAACATGGCGCCGCTGTTTTCGGGGAACGGCGAGGTGATGCTGTATGAGGATACGGTATCGGATTACGTTCACGTCACGCTCGACGGTGAGGTCGAGATTCCTTATTTTCGTCTGTTCCGCATGGTCCTGCGCAACCATTATGACACAGAGATCGTGGGCGAGGACATTTCGATTTCGGTTTCCAATGAGTCTACCGATGAGAACGGGAAAGCGATCGAGGAAGTCCGGGATGGCGAAAACGGCATGGAAGTCTATTTCTACTCGTCGGGCGAGGACGGTGAGCTTGCAAATGTCAGATTTTCCGACATGGACAGCTTTTCATTCTTCCTTCCGGTGTGGATGGAGATTCCGGTCGGGGAACAGTTCCTTCGCGCAAAGGTATATGTGATCATCAATCTGGGTGATTTTGCCATGCTTTCCGTGACGGTGGTCGCCCTGGCAACGCTGCTTGTGATCATCTTCATCGTGCTGATCGTTTATCTGATCGTAGGCGTGACACGCAGAAAGCGTATCCTGAAGCTCTACATCACGGATCAGTCGACGGAGTCCTACAACTGGCAGGGCTACCTGTTAAAGGGTGAGCAACTCTTGAGAAAGGGTAGCAGCGCAAGGAAATCCTTTGCCGCCGTGAATCTTGTGTTTATCAATTACAGAAACTACTGCATGTGTCACTCCGTGGAGGAAGGCGATGCGGTGACGGATAAGATCATGGAGGTGCTCCGGTCCTACATGGGAAAGAGGGAAATCCTCGCCCACAGCGCGCCGGCGGATTATTCCATGGTGCTGACCGGGGAAGACCCGGATCATATGAAGATGCGGCTCACGTCCATCATCCTGCAACTTGAAAAGATCGATCCGGATCATGTATTCCATTTTCAGGCAGGCGTGGATATGATCCCGGTCCGGAAGAATAAGAACGACAAGCCTGTAAAGAGGAAGGAATTCAACCTTGAGGAGGCATACAATAACGCTTGCACCGCAAGAGATACCATGTCGGATAATGACGGCTCCGGTGTTGCCATCTTTGATGAGAAGCTGGTGGAGGATCGCATCTGGGCTGACAAGGTGCAGGAAAAGCAGCAACAGGCATTGTTTAACGAAGAGTTTGAGGTTTACTACCAGCCGAAGTATGACCCGGTGACGAACAAGCTGAAGGGCGCGGAGGCGTTGATCCGCTGGCAGTCACCGGATTACGGGTTTGTCTCACCCGGACGTATCATCCCGATCTTTGAGAAAAACGGATTCATCACGGAGATCGATCACTACATGATCACCCATGTGGCGCGCGACCAGAAGCGCTGGCTGGAGCGAGGCTTTACCTGTGTTCCGGTCTCGGTGAATGTATCGCGTGCGCACTTTAT
Source organism: uncultured Lachnospiraceae bacterium (assembly GCA_902783015.1). Taxonomy (GTDB): domain Bacteria; phylum Bacillota; class Clostridia; order Lachnospirales; family Lachnospiraceae; genus Coprococcus_C. The sequence goes on along the minus strand of CACZPL010000098.1, from coordinate 6,660 downwards.
AGAGAGCGATCTGGCGGAGCAGATCCGTGACATGGTGGATGAGGTGGGCACGCCCCATGAGCTCGTGGAGATCGAGCTTACAGAGAGCGCGTTCTTCGACGATAAAAATGCCATCATCAAAACCATCAATAAATTGAAATCATACGGCTTTACGGTTTCCATGGACGATTTCGGCTCCGGCTATTCTTCCTTGAATTCCCTGAAGGATATGCCGCTGGATGTCTTAAAGCTCGATGCGGAGTTCTTCCGCGGCGAGGATGCGGGTGAGCGCGGCGAGATCGTGGTGAAGGAAGCGATCCGCCTGGCAAAGAGCCTTAATATGCGCACCGTGGCCGAGGGTGTGGAGGTCAAGGAACAGGTTGACTTCCTGGCCGAGCAGGGCTGTGACATGATCCAGGGTTACTATTTCGCGAAGCCCATGCCGAAGCTTGACTACGAGGAACGTATGAAAAAGAACCAAGAGGAGCAATCATGAACCAACGCACAGATTACATTACATGGGACCAATACTTCATGGGCATTGCCATCATGAGCGCGGAGCGAAGCAAGGATCCGGGCACGCAGGTGGGTGCCTGTATCGTGGGCGGCGACAACCGCATCCTCTCTGTGGGCTACAACGGAATGCCTGCGGGCTGCGATGACGAGGTCATGCCCTGGAACCGCGACGGAGAAGGCTTGAACAGCAAGTACATCTTCGTGTGCCATGCGGAGCTAAACGCGATCCTGAATTACCGTGGCGGCGGATCCTTAAAGGGCGCACGCTGTTATGCAACGCTCTTCCCCTGCAATGAGTGCGCGAAGGCTATCATCCAGAGCGGGATCACGGAGGTCATCTACATGTCCGATAAATACGCGGACACGGAGAGCACCATCGCGTCCAAGAAGATGTTTGACATGGCCGGCGTAAAGTACCGTGCCTACGAGAATAAGCACAAGCAGATATCATTCGAACTGTAATCTGTCATCCTGAGGGCAAAGCCCGAAGGACCCTGAAATCGGTAGCCAATATGAAAGAAGCAAAAACGAAATCCATCAATATGACATATAAGGCACTTCTGTCTTATGTATTAAACACAAACTATCAGAGCGTGGCGGGCATCGTGAGCCTGGGACTTTCCTTTGTATCACTGATCGTGCTGATCCTCTATTGGGGACAGCTCTCCGGAAAGAGCAAGGCGATCCTCCTTTGCGTGGGTCTACTCTTTACGGTTATCAATCCGCTTTTGCTTGCGTTTCGGACGTTTAAGCAATTCAAACTTTCACCGTCCTATAAGAAGCCGATCTCTTACTTGTTTCATGACGACGGCATCGACATTACGCAGGCGGATCAGACCATGACCTTAACCTGGGACAGGATTGTGAGACTGTTGATGACAAACCAAATGATCGCGATCTACACGAACCGCATCCATGCCTTCGTGATCCCGCTTTCCGAGCTTGGCGATGACCGTTCGAAGATCATCGCGTCGTTGGTGCAGTTTACCGCACAGTACGGGCCGCGCCTCTCAAGAAATCTGAAGGTATATCAAACGGGGAAATAACATGCTACGGGAATATGATACAAACAGTGCGCAGGAAACCTTTGCACTCGGAAAACGTATGGGAGAGGCGGCAAACGCGGGTGAGCTCTATGCGCTTTACGGAGATTTGGGCGTCGGAAAGACGGTGTTTGCGCAGGGCTTCGTTGCGGGACTCGGTATCACGGAACCGCTTGCCAGCCCGACCTTTACCATATTGAAGGAATACGACGAGGGCAGACTACCGCTCTACCACTTTGACGTGTACCGCATTGAGGACCCGGATGAGATGGACGAGATCGGCTACTATGACAAGCTCGACGGTGACGGCGTGTGCCTGATCGAGTGGCCCTCACAGATAGAGGAAATATTGCCGCGGGAGATGATCCGTATCACCATTGAAAAGGATCCGGAGCGCGGTTTTGATTACAGACATATTAAGGTTGAACAATGAAGATACTCGGAATAGACAGCTCCGGGATGGTGGCAAGCGCGGCGATCGTGACCGACAATGTCACCACGGCGGAGTATTCGGTCAATTTTAAAAAAACACATTCGGAGACTTTGCTCCCCATGGTGGACGAGATCCTGACCATGACGGATACGCACCTGGATGAGCTGGACGCCATTGCGCTTGCGGTGGGCCCGGGCTCGTTTACGGGGCTGCGGATCGGCGCAGCGACCGTGAAGGGACTTGCTATGGCTGCGGAAAAACCGGTGGTTCCTGTCCCGACACTTGATGCGCTGGCTTACAACCTTTGGGGAACGGATAAACTCGTCTGCCCCATCATGGATGCGAGGAGAAATCAAGTCTACACAGGAATCTATTCCTTTGAGAACGGTGTGCTTCGGGCACATACCGAACAGCTGGCCCTTGATATCGCAGAGCTTGCCGAACAGCTGAATGCCTTGGGACGTCCCGTGATCTTTACCGGAGACGGCTGCCCGGTGTTTGAGGAACAGCTGAAGACATTAATGAAGACGGAGTTTTCCTTTGCGCCCGCGCAGATGAACCGTCAGCGCGCGGCTGCGGTTGCGGCTCTCGGCGCCATCTACTATGCGGAAGGTCGATCCGAGAATGCGGATGAAATGAAGCCTGTCTACCTTCGCAAATCCCAGGCTGAACGCGAGAGGGAGGAAGGCAAGGGTACTTATTATGAAAGTTGACCTTTTCTGCGGCGCGGGGGACATTTCCGATGCGGAAAAACACATCCCGGCCATCCTTCGCATGGAGGCTGAAAGCTACGGTACTCCCTGGACGGAGGCGCAGCTTAAGGATACGTTGCAATATGACTATAATATGCTGCTCGTCTTGACGGAAGACGATGAGACCTGCGGTTATCTGATCGCAAATATGTTGATGGATACGAGCGAGCTTCTTCGCATCACGGTGGATACGGCAAAGCGAAGATGCGGATACGGGCGAGCACTGTTAGAGGGCTATCTCTCCGAGATCAAGGGGCTGTGCGAAACGGGACTGCTTGAGGTGAGAGAGAGCAATACATCTGCGAGAGCACTCTATGAGCGTGCGGGTTACCGCGAGCTCTCACGCAGAAAGAACTACTATTCAAACCCCACCGAGGATGCGGTGGTTATGGAGATCACATGTTAGATATCTGTCTGCTCGGTACCGGCGGTATGCTGCCGCTTCCTTACCGGGCACTTACCTCACTCATGGTGCGATGCAACGGGCACAGCGTGCTCATCGACTGCGGTGAGGGTACACAAAACCAAATACGACTGATCGGGTGGAGCTTCAAGGATATCGATCTGATCTGCTTTACCCATTTTCATGCGGACCACATCAGTGGCCTGCCCGGTTTGCTCCTGACCATCGGAAATGCGGAGCGCACGGAGCCGCTTACCATGATGGGGCCGAAGGGACTTGCCAAGGTAGTCAATTCGCTGCGCATCATCGCGCCGGGCCTGCCCTTCGATATCCGGTTCATTGAATTTGATGAGGAGGAACCGAGCTACGAGTTTTTCGGGCTCAAGGTGGACGCATATAAGGTGAGTCACAGCGTACCGTGTTTCGGTTACAGGCTGTCGCTGCCGCGCGCGGGCAAGTTTGATGTGGAGCGCGCCAAGGCGCTCGGTTTGCCGGTGCAGATGTGGAACAAGCTGCAGCACGGTGAGACGGTGGAGTTCGAGGGCGCAAGCTACACGCCCGACATGGTGATGGGCGAGGACAGAAAAGGACTCTCGGTTGCCTATTGTACGGACACACGTCCCTGCCCGGTCATTGAAAAGTATGCGAAGGACGCGGATTTGTTCATCTGCGAGGGCATGTACGGTGAGGATGACAAACTCGACAAGGTAAAGGAACACAGGCATATGCTGATGCAGGAGGCGTGCCGTATCGCGCAGAAGGCGAAGCCGGCGAAGCTTTGGCTCACGCATTACAGCCCGGCCACACCGAAGCCGATCGTGTTCCAGGATGCGCTTCGCGAGATTTTTCCCGAGACATATATTTGTAAAGACAGGACCATGATGGAATTGAAATTTTCGGATGAGGAATAGCTTATGCAGGAAGAAAGAGAGACCAAGTTCAAAGCGGAAGAACTGAAGAAGAAAAAGAAAAAAGAATACGGTTCCAACACCAAGACCGTGATCGTGGCTTTCTTTTTGGTCGCCCTTGTACTCTTCTTTTTCAATCAGGTCAGCAACCGTGTGAGCGGAGGACGCAGCAAGGAAACAAAGGACGAGATCGCCGCGCTGATGGATTACGATATGACCTTTGATTATCCGAAAACACCGCGGGATGTGGTGAAGCTGCACTGCCGTTATCAGAAGCTTTTTTATGACAAGGGCTTTTCGGATGAGGAACTGGATAAGCTGAATAAAAAGGTGCGCCAGCTCTATTGCAAGCAGCTGCTTTTAATGAATCCGGATACCACGGCGCTTTCCAAGCTGAAAAAGAGTATTGAGGAGATGAAGGAGACCGGATATTCCTATAAGGTATATGAACTCCCCGAGGCAAGTCAGGTCAAGAAATTCAAGAAGGACGGAAATGAAATGGCCAAGCTCGAGGTGCGCATCACCCTGAGCGGGGACAAGGAAAAGGGGTACCTTTACGTGGATTATCTTTTGATCAAAGAGGATGACCAGTGGAAGATCTACGGATGGGCAAATTCGGAGACGAGTGCAGGAAATCAGGGTGAACAATAAGAAATGAGCGTAAAGATACTGGGAATTGAATCCTCCTGTGATGAGACTGCTGCGGCGGTCGTGGAGGACGGAAGTAAGGTCAGATCAAATATCATATATTCGCAGATCGATCTGCATGAGGTGTACGGCGGCGTTGTGCCGGAGATTGCATCCAGAAAACATGTGGAGAAGATCAATCAGGTTATAAAAAAGGCTATGCAGGAGGCAGACTGCACCTGGGAGGAACTCGATGCCGTGGCGGTGACCTACGGCCCGGGACTGGTGGGTGCACTTTTGGTCGGTGTTTCCTGCGCGAAGGCGCTTGCCTACGCAAAGGGCTTGCCGCTTGTGGGCGTGAACCACATCGAGGGGCATATTGCGGCCAACTTTATCGAGCATGAGGATTTAAAACCGCCGTTCATGTGCATGGTTGCTTCCGGCGGGCACTCACATCTCGTGTACGTAAAGGATTATACGGAGTATGAGATCGTGGGCAGAACACGGGATGACGCAGCGGGCGAGGCATTTGACAAGGTGGCGCGTGCCATCGGGCTCGGCTACCCGGGCGGACCGAAGGTGGACAAGCTTGCAAAGGAAGGCAATCCCGAGGCCATCGCGTTCCCGAGAGCACATATGGAGGATGCGCCGTATGACTTTTCCTTCAGCGGACTGAAAAGTGCCGTCTTAAATTATTTGAACGGCTGCGAGATGAAAAAGATCGAGATCAACCGCGCGGATGTTGCGGCATCCTTCCAGGCGGCGGTTGTGGATGTATTGACGGACAATTCCGTGCGTGCCGCAAAGGCCTACGGCTGTGAGAAGCTGGCGCTTGCGGGCGGCGTGGCGTCGAACTCGGCACTGCGTGCGCGAATGACAGAGGCGTGCGAGAAGGCGGGGGTTTCCTTTTATTACCCCTCGCCGGTTTATTGCACGGATAACGCGGCCATGATCGGCGTACAGGGGTATCACGCGTTTATGGCGGGGGAGCGCAGCGGACTGGATTTAAATGCCGTTCCAAACTTGAAAATCGGGGAGCGATGACTTTACTGTCACCGCACAAAAAGAAGGGGGAATACCATGGTACACGTAATCTTACTTGCCGGTGGTTCCGGCGAACGTATGCAAAGTGAAGTTCCGAAACAGCTTATGAAGATCGCCGGAAAGGAAATGATCTGGTATTCGCTCCACACCTTTGAGGAGAATCCGGAGGTGGACAATATCATCCTGGTTACCCGCAAGGAGGATATACCATATTTCAGAAGCGAGCTGGTGGACAAGTACGGCTTTACCAAGGTCCGTCGCATCTGTCCCGGTGGTGAGGAACGCTACAACTCCGTATATAACGGCTTGATGACCATCGATCCGGAGGATGCGGAGGAAAACATTGTCATGGTGCATGACGGCGCCAGACCGTTTGTCACACATCGCATGATACATGATTCCGTTCAGACGATCCGAGACGGATATACGGCCTGTACGGTAGGTATGCCGGTCAAGGACACCATCAAGATCGTGACCAAGACGGGAAATGGTGTGATGGGAACCGATACGCCGGACAGAAGTACCCTGTATCAGATCCAGACACCGCAGACCTTTATCTACTCGGTGATCAAGCGATCCTACGAGCGCCGTATGGAGGACAGAAACCGCGCGATCACGGATGACACGATGCTGGTGGAACAGTACGGCGGTGTTTTATCAAAGATCCTTCCGGGCTCTTATGAGAACATCAAACTGACGACTCCGGAGGACTTGGAAATCGCAGAAGTTTTCGCGAAAAAATTTCTTTGATTTTAATGAAAAAAACTGTTGACATTGGGTTTCTGTTTTGATAATATAACAAAGTCGCTGACGAAATCTCAAACAGCGATTTTTAGGTGCGCGTAAGTAGTATTCGCGCGTAACAAATCGTTATGGAGAGGTATCGAAGTGGTCATAACGAGGCGGTCTTGAAAACCGTTTGTCCGCAAGGGCGCGTGGGTTCGAATCCCACCCT
>CACZPL010000097.1 GCA_902783015.1 uncultured Lachnospiraceae bacterium | reverse complement strand
CTTGTAACCGCAGCTGCACTTGTAGATGGTTCTGTGGTAGATGCTCTTCTTCGCAAAGTCCGTCTTCGGCTTGCAGTTGATCACCTTCGTGAACTTACATTTCCCGTACTTCGTTGCCTTACACTTGTTGCAGCGAACCAAATGCTGGTTTCCGTCACCGGTCTCAGCGATCGACCAGCTATGCTTTACTTTCTCCTCAAGCACATAACCGCAGGTCTTACACTTTCTGTGAATGATGTGATAATCGCCATCCTGCTGATACTTCACGATGGTCGTCTTCGGATGCTTGCACTTTTTATTACAGATCACACAGGTTCCGGATGCAGCCTTCCATTGATGCTTATGTGCTTCCACAACAACGGTACAGGTTGTGGAGGACGACTGATAGCTTAACTGTGCATAGTAGCTGTTGTTCGGTCCGACATTCTTCTTTGTCTGATTCGGATCCTCCTTAATGTAAACGGTTGCAGCTACCTTCGTAGTGATCTCAAGATAAATCTTATCGCCGGATCTTGTGGAAAACTCATATTCACCTATGCCTAGATCATTTAACTGATAGGGTGTTGACGCGTATCCGTGACCGTTCGGTGTAACCCTCTCGGCCGCAAGTGCTGTCATGGGGATCATCAAAAAGATCAAACCGATGATCAGCGTAAAAAGTCTTTTTGTTCTTTTCATAATTCTCTCCTTTAAATGAATTCTTCTCCAATGTGCAAAATCGTTGTAAAGCCGATTCCACCCCCGTTTCATAAACACTGCAATCTTCCGTCTGTGGAAAACACAATAGTCAAAGACATTATATATACTTATATAAGGCCTGTCAAGAATTCAATATTTCGTGCAGCGGCGGATGAATCTTTTTTCTGGTCATCTCGACCAGACCGAGCTTTGTCATGTCGACCACATGCACTGGAACACTGTCGTGCAGGGAAAGCTCCGTCAAAAGATGCAACAGCTCTACCTCATGCGCGTGCTCCTTCATATTGATAAAATCAACGATCACAACACCGCTTAAGTTTCTTAATCTCAGCTGTCGCATCAGCTCTCTTGCCGCCTCACAGTTGATGGAAAAGATCACTTCCTCCGTCACCTTTCCCTTGATCGCTTTACCGCTGTTCACATCCACGGTAGTAAGCGCCTCGGTGGGCTCGATCACAAGGTAAGCTCCGGATTTTAAGTAGACGCGCTTCGAAAGCGTTCGTTCCAGAGTCTTGTTCAGATTATATAAAGAGGCAAGCGTGATGCTGTCATCGTCATATTCGACCGGGATCAAAGTATCATAGGTACGGCATTCGTCCGCGATCCCCGAGATATCCGTGATCACGGAAAGCGGTGCATTTTTCACGGCATACTCTTCAACATCGCGCACATATTGCGGCTTGGTCTTTTCAATGCAGGAATAAGCCGTCGCATACTCCGCACGGTACAGGATGTCATCCAGTTTACATAACATCTTGACCGTTTCTTCAATGAATGCTTCCCTGTCAACCTCCGCTGCCTGTGTTCTCACGATACCGCCAAAGCGGATATCCTTTGTCTTTCTTCCGACTTCAAAAAGTGAAAGAGCCTCCTCAAAGGCTTCCTTCAGACTCTCCCGTTTCGCTTTATCCTCGATCTTGTTGGACACGCCGATCACTTCCGATACGGAAACCACGACACTGCCTCCGGTCAGGGACACGCAGCCTGATACGGAGGGCTGCTTGGATTTGATCGCATCCTTGGTCACCTGTACTGTGACCAGATTACCCGGCTTCAGCTTGTCCGCACCCGGATAATCCTCGAGTGCCAGATAACAGCTCTCTCCCTTTTTGATATCGACGAAGGCTGCATTGATATTCTCAACCACGTTGGACACAACCCCGCGGTAAACATTACCGACCAGAGACTGTTCGGTATATACGCGGATCTCCTCTACATGGTTATCCGAAAGCAAAAAGCCCATTCGATGGTTATTCAGTTTTGTGATAATGTACTTGTAGCTCATATCAAAACGTAGTTAACGATCTTTTATCCTCGGGATCTTCCATATAGGTTTCAAGTCTGTGGACCATGTAATCATAACGGTTATAGGGAACACCTGCCTTCTCGCACAGCGCAAAGATCACCAGCTCGGGTTTTAAATTATCCACGCTACCCGTGGCAAGGTGCATATAGATCCCGTTTTCCGTACCTACACGGTTGTCACCGTGAAGTGCCTTATCATACGGCGCAAGGTTATAGATAAGCGGCCTGATATTGGAAAGCTCCTCCTTGGACTTGGTCTTCTTTGTCACAAGGATCTCGGGCTGTTCCATCAATGCTTTACAGTATAGCGCAAGCTTGCTCGTCACATCCTCTTCAGCCTCTTCGTGACGATAGATCACATAATCCGAGGAGCTTACAGCAGCCATGGCAGCCTTGGCCTTTTCGGGAAGCTCACAGATCTCCGTCACCTGGATCTCCGGCGGCATGGTATCATTTAACCGTTTCATCATATCGGCAAAATCCGGCGCACTCACGAATTCCGCATCAAAATACTCTCCCTCCGAGGTCATGCCGAGGGGCATGGGAGCTGCAAAGGAAAGGATCTGGTGAGGAGAAAAGCCCTGGGTATATGCAATGTCAAGCTTGGCTCTGCGGATTGCTTTTTGGAAATGACGCATCACATCCAGGTGTCCGATAAAGCGAACCGCGCCCGTCTTGGTGTATTTCACTCTAAGCTTCAAAGCAGACACCTCCCCCGTAGATCGCGCAACCGCAGCCGGAACATTTTTCCCTGCAATTCGGTGTCACCACGCCCTCCTGTGCCCGCTTCCACTCGGAAAGCAGGAAACGTCTTGTCACGCCGGCATCGATGTGTTCCCAGGGGAAGATCTCGTCATCCGGACGGGTTCTTGCGGTATAGAAATCCGGATCGATTCCGCATGCCGCAAAGGCATTCGTCCACCGTTCCATGGAAAAATACTCGGTCCATGCGTCGTAGATCGCACCGTTTTGATACGCGTGCAGAATTGCAGCGGACAATCTTCTGTCCCCTCTGGCAAAGACACCCTCCAAGATGGAGATCTCCGAATCATGATAGATGAAGCGGATACTCTTTGCATTTCGCTCGCTCTTGCAGGCATCCTTCACCATATGAGCCCTTCTCTCGTATTCACGCGGGTCAATCATCGGTGCCCACTGGAAGGGCGTAAACGGCTTAGGCACAAAGTAGGAGGAAGACGCGGTGATCATCACGCGGCCGCGACGCTTCTCCTTCGGTACCGTGTCAAAGAAGACCTCGGAAATCTCCTGTGAAAGATGCGCAATTTCCATGAGATCCTCATCCGTCTCGGTGGGAAGTCCCATCATAAAGTAAAGCTTCACCTTGTCCCAGCCGCCGGCAAAGGCCTGTGCACAGCCGGACAGAATATTTTCCTTCGTGATGCCCTTGTTGATCACATCGCGAAGTCTCTGTGACCCGGCTTCAGCGGCAAAGGTCAGGCTTGACTTCTTGATATCCTGCACCTTGCTCATCACATCGAGCGAAAAAGCATCCACACGCAAAGAAGGCAGGCTCACATTTACGTGGTCTGTCTCCCTGAGGGAGATCAGATAATCTAAAAGCTCCTCCAAGCCCTCGTAATCACTTGAGGAAAGGGAAGACAGAGATACCTCCTCGTAGCCCGTGTTGTCCAGCATCTCGCGGGCGTAGCGTTTCAACATCTCAACATTCTTTTTTCTTGTAGGACGGTAGATCATCCCGGCCTGGCAGAAACGGCAACCGCGGATACAGCCGCGCATGACCTCAAGCACAATACGGTCCTGTGTTGCGCGGATATAGGGGATCACCGGCTTCATGGGATAAGGCGCGGCTTCGAAATCGGAAACCACCTGCCGTTTGATCTTTGCCGGCACATTCTCGTACTTCGGCGTGATGGCATCGATCGTTCCGTCTTCCTTGTAGATTACCTCATAGAGAGAAGGCACATAAAGTCCCGGAATGCGGGATGCACGGCGCAGGAAATCCTCCCGCGCCATATCGGTATTCTTGTATTCCTTGTACAGTGTGATCAACTCGTCGTAGGAGGTCTCACCCTCCCCGATATAAAAGATATCAAAGAAATCCGCCATAGGCTCCGGATTGGTGGTACACGGACCGCCGCCGATCACGATGGGATCCGATTTCTTACGATCTCGCGCATAAAGGGGGATACCGGACAGATCGATGACCTGCAGGATATTCGTGTAGCACATCTCGTACTGGATCGTGATGCACAGCCAGTCCATCCGATCAATGGGCGTCTGTGTTTCCAGCGAAAAAAGCGGGATGTTTTCCTCCCGCATGATCTTGTCAAGGTCCGGCCAGGGACTGTACACGCGCTCGCAGTAACAGTCCTCACGGCGGTTGAAAAGATCGTATAAGATCTGGATGCCGAGGTACGACATCCCGATCTCATACACATCCGGAAAGCACATGGCTATCCTTACATCAACCGAAGCCGGGTCTTTTTCCACCATATTCACTTCGTGTCCCACGTAGCGCGCAGGCTTTTCAATCTGCATCAAAATGCGCTCTGGGAGAGCAAGTTTATTCATATTCGTGTTATTTTACTTTGACCGAGACCGCTTTGCTCCAT
>CACZPL010000096.1 GCA_902783015.1 uncultured Lachnospiraceae bacterium | reverse complement strand
CCGGTCATCTGCCGTCGGCAGCATATACTTATGGAATCCCTCGTTATAGAATCCTTTTCCGACGCCGTCGACATACGTCATCTCCTCGCGGACAGCCCAGCCGACGCCCTGCAGAACGCCGCCTTCAATCTGGCCCTCGGTCAGGCGGGGATTGACCGCACGTCCGACGTCGTGTGCCGCCGCGACTTTCAGCACCTTCACCATACCGGTCTGCATGTCGACCTCGACCTCGGCCGCCTGCGCGTACCATGGAAGGGAGTTTGGCGGCACCATATTCGCAGTTTCGATGAAACATTTTCCGCGAAGATGCGCCTCATAAGCCAGTTTTTTCAGAGGGATCTCATGCCCGTTGCCCTTAACTATATTATCCTCAATGACCATTTCCGAAGGATCTGCGTCGATAAAATCCTTTGCATATTCGAAGATATCCTTCTTAAGAGCTGTCCCCGCCTTCAGAATCACCTGGCTCACTGTATAAATGGTCCGTGTCGCATGGCTTCCGATATCGAACGGGCCGGCTTTCGAATCTCCGAACTGCATCGTGATCAGGTCATAGTCGATGCCCATCAGATCCGCCGCGACCTGCAGAAGGGCCGTGGTGGAGCCGGGTCCGATCTCCGGAATACCGGTGGAAACCAGCATGGAGCCGTCCTGCTCAAGGCGCATGGTGACAACATTGTAATCCACGCAGAATGGGGCGGCGTTGCTGACGTGTGTCCCGCAGGAGATCCCAACGCCGCGGCGGATAATACCGGTCTGTTTCTTTCCTCTCTTCTCCGTCCAGCCGATCGCCTCCGCGGCTTTTGCCACACACTCGTTGACTCCGATCGACCCGAGCGTAAATGGGAACCAGTTGTCGTCCTCCTCCTTCATGGTATTCTTCATGCGGATTTCAATGACATCCATTCCGATCAGTTTCGCCGCATGATCGACCAGTGTCTCCACCATGGCTGTTCCCTGCGGCGTCCCGAATCCGCGGAACGCGCCGGCTGTCTGCTGGTTCGTATACATCGGATATCCGCGGTATTTCAGATTCGGGATGTGATAAGTTCCGGCTGTTCCGCATGCGCCGCACACTCCGAGAAGCTCCACTCCGAATGTCGCATAGGCGCCCGTATTCAGCCACGCGGTCGTATCCAGCGCGACAAAGGTGCCGTCCTTCTTCAAACCGAGTTTGCCGATCAGATGTCCCCCATGCCTTGTATCGGAAGCAATAAAGTCTTCCTCCCGCGTATACACGACCTTGACGGGCTTCAGACACAGCATGGACAGAGCCGTAGCCAGGACCTCCGCTTTTCCGCTGACACCGATCCGGACACCGAAACCGCCTCCCACATACGGCGGATTTTTGACATGCACTTTACTCTCAGGAAGGTCAAACGCATACGCGATGATCATTTTTGTCGGGTGCGGCGTCTGTGTGGTACAATACACCTCCAAAGTGCCGTCCCCTTTATAATAGGCCACTGCCGCATGAGTTTCCATCTGGCACTGCTTGACACGCGGCAGCCAGATCTCATCTTCCACGATGATATCCGCTTCTTCAAACCCTTTTTCAATATCGCCGTAGTCTATGCAGACAATTTCTCCGCAGACGTTGTGGTGATGTGTCAATCCGGGCTGTACTTCCGGCGAGCTCTCATCAAATGCGGTCATCTCATCCAGCACGTAAGGAAGCTCCTCATACTCTACTTTGATCGCCTTGATCGCCGCCTCCGCAATCTCCTCTGTCTCGGCGGCAACAGCACAGATCTCATCGCCTATATACTTCGGCTCGTCAGTAAAAACAGTCTGGTCGCGAACCGGTTCCATTCCGGGGTTCGTGGTGACCATCGTCGCAGACGTATTAAAAAGCTTATTGGTCGTATTCTTAAAAGAAGCGACCGCATATACGCCCTCCATGGCCTCCGCGGCAGACGTATCTAAGGACACGACTTTTGCGTGTGCATAGGGGCTGCGCAGAACCTTGCCGTAAAGCATCTGCGGCATAAAGATATCATGCGTAAAAAGTCCCCTGCCTGTCGCCTTATCATAACTGTCTTTCCTGGCAACATTTTTCCCTACAAACCCCATGCGCTTACGCCTCCTTCCTCATACGCTCCGCCGCGGCAAGGACGGCTTCCTCGATCTTCACGTATCCTGTGCAGCGGCATATATTGCCGCCCAGCGCTTCCTGTACTTCCCTGCTTGTCGGATCCGGATTTCGGTCAAGAAGCGCTTTCGCCGACATGATCATACCAGGCGTGCAGAATCCGCACTGGATCGCTCCTTTATTGACGAATTCTTCCTGCAGGATAGAAAGATGCCCTCCCTTCTCCAGTCCTTCTATTGTCTCGATCTCCATGCCATGCGCGCGCATAACCGGAACCAGGCAGGAGTTTACCGCCGTATGATCCATGATTACGGTACAGGCGCCGCACTCTCCCCGCTTACATCCAATCTTTGTGCCGGTCAGATACAGCTTTGCGCGCAGAAAATCCACCAGACGCATCGAAGGATCCACATCATATTCGATCTTTTCCCCATTGATCGTACATTCCAGTCTCTGTAACATCCCATCACCTCCGTCAGTCCAACACGCCGAGCTGCTCGCCGACGCTTAAAAGTGCTCTCTCGATGATCACCGGCAGCGTGATCTCTCGGTATTCTTTGCTCCCGCGAAGAGGATTGCTTCTCGGGGCAGCATCCTTAAGGGCCAGTCTGGCCGCCTCTTTGATATTCTCCCTTGTAAAAGGCTTTCCCGTAAGAAATGCTTCCGCGGTCTCCGCATGCTTCGGTCCTACCCCGACAGGCGCCATATTGATGTGGACCATCTCAGTGATCCCATTCTCAACAATGGCGTTGGCCGCGCAGTTCAGCATCGGCAGTGAAAGAGACTTCCGCAGCTCCAGACGGACAAAGGAGGCCGCCTGATTCTTTTTGGGGTACGGGATTCGGATTTTTGTGACCATCTCCTTATATGGATCGATCGAGCTTCTGCCGAAGCCGGCATACATACTGACCATATCCATGGTACGTTCCCCGTCCACACCCGCGATTGTAAACACCGCATCGAGCGGCGCAAGTGACATGGCACCGTCGGCGGCCGGCTGCGCACTGATGACATTGCCGGTGAGAGTGGCTGCATTTCTGATCTGCAGGGAGCCGACAGAGCCGCACCCCTGCGCGAGGGAAGGATATGCCTCCCTGATGATCGGAGATGTCGCGATCTCGGTCAGGGTCGTCGCAGCTCCAATCTCAATGAATCCCTCTTTGACTTTGATCCCGCGCAGCTCAGGAATCCTCATCACATCGACGAATATATCGGCCGGTTTTTTCCCCATATCCGCGTCCAGCACAAGATCCGTTCCTCCGGAGAGGATAATGGCTTTGCCCTCTCCTTCGGCGAGCGCCGCAAGCGCTTCATTTACAGACTTCGCAATCACATATTTCATATATGCGCCGCCTCCTTACCATATTCATATCAAATAGCAATAAGTGATAATTTCTTATATTAAATTCAGACTAATATATAAAACTATGTCAGACTATATTCATCTGCACAAAACATTACCGTGATTGTTTGTTTATTTGAACAATTACGTTGTCTCTTCATTTGTGCTATGTTATAAACAATAATGGTATAACTATGCTCTCAATCGCTTTTTAAACGAAACAATACAGAAAGGCAATTTGCGTATGATCTCAACTGACGCATACCGCCATATGTTTCAGGCTGTAAAAACCGGACGGATCGAGAAAATCATTGCATGTGCATATCAAATCCTTCAACATCCCGTCATTTTTACGGATGCAAGCTTCCGTAAAGTGACACAGGTTTATCCTGCGGAGAAAACCGGTGATCCGAAGTGGGACTGCTATTTGGAAGGAGAAGAGCTTGACATCAATGTCCTGAAAGCATTCCTTGAACACGACTATGCAAGAACACTGCAGATTCCAGGCATCTACTACTATAATGAAGGGTATTTTAAGGACAGTGCCCAACTGTGTGCATCGGTCATCAACAACGGCCGCATTGAAGGGTATGTGACCATTCTCTGTCCTGAAGAAGATTACAGCGTGGAACTCGTTTCACTTCTTGAAATCGTTGCCGACGCGGTTTTAATTTATCTGCGGAATGATCTGTCCCGCTTTGCAGGAGTAAGTACTCTGTATACCGCTTTTGTGCGGGCATTGTTCACCGGCTCCTTTACCAATCTCCGGGAGGCACAGGAAATGGCTTCCCAGCTGAACATCAAATTCGCTCCCTCTTTCATCTTTTTGGTGATATCTTTTCGTGAAAAAAATGTCCGTACTTTTAACCGTTATTTGCGTGACATGCTGAATGAGGCGCATATGCCGCTTTTGATTTCTCACAATGAAAGTAATATCAATATCCTTTTATATGGGCAGCCGGGTCACGAGTATAATAACAGCAGCGTGAACAGGCTGATCGATCTGTCACAGCAGCTAGGGTACTCCTGCGGTATCTCGCTGCCCTTCAGTGACCTGTCAGAACTCACGAATATGCGGACACAGGCAGAACGATCTCTTCTGTTCGGCAAATCCGCCAATCTTAGCGAAAGGGCTCTGTTTTACCGTCATCTTTCTTTGGAAATCATCATTGACTCGGCAATCAATGAGCTCGGACGGTTAAACTGTATCCATCCTGCTCTCCTTTATCTTAAGGAATACGATCTCAAGTATGCGACAGACTACCTCCAGACACTGCGTATGTATCTCCGATATATGGGAAAGAGTGCAGAAATATGTGAGGTCATGCATATCCACCGCAATACACTCAATTACCGCATCAATAAAATCGAACACCTGACGGGGATTGATCTGGGAAGTCAATATGTCTGCACGCTTCTGAATATCGGTCTTATGATTCTCAGCGAATAGAAAAAACCGTGGCAGACGCTTTTCCTGCGCCTGCCACGGTTCATTTTTTGCAATAAAAAACTCCCCTATGCTGGGGAGTTCCGGGACGTACCCTCAAAACCGCATATACTTGCAAAGCAATTCTTTTCATCAGCAATGCTCCCGCTGCTCCGCAGCGCATAGCTGCCTTCCTCGGTCATTCAAAGCGCT
>CACZPL010000095.1 GCA_902783015.1 uncultured Lachnospiraceae bacterium | reverse complement strand
TCATCACGGTAGTGATCATCTCCTTCTCGGTAAGGAATTTCATTCAGAGGAACATGAAGAACACGGGCATTCTCGAAGCAGCCGGTTATACGGTAAAGGAAATCCGCGGTGCCACGACCTTTGAGGTGGGACTTGTTGCCGGAATCGGTACGGCGCTCGGACTGCTGCTCGGCGTGCTGGGTAGCGGTGTGCTTGGAAACGTAGTTTCATCCCTGATCGGGCTTACCTGGAACCGCCCGGCGGACATCCTGATCCTTGTGATCACGGCCGTGTTTAACTTCGGTCTTGTGCTTCTTGTAACTGCATTGATCAGCAGAAGATATAAGAAGATCACGGTGCTGGATGCATTAAGAGGCGGTATGACAAACAACAACTTCAAAAAGAACCGTTTTTCGTTTGAGAAGACAAAGCTTCCGATCCCGGGTGTGCTCTCCTTAAAGGAGACTTTCGGAAACCCGGGCAGGAGCATAGGTCTGATACTTATCGTCTGCGTGCTCGCCATCTGTACATCCATGGGCTTTGGTATGAGAGAGACCTTCGGTGCGAGCAAGGAAAAAATGATTGAGGTTTTTGCCTTCGAGATGAGCGATATCGCTGTATATTCAAAATCGGATATCGGCGAAGCGTTAAAAGGCATGGAAGATGTAGAGCATGTGGTCTGCTTTTACGGCTTTGAGCCCACGGTCAGCGCGGGAGAAAAGTCGGAGACCATATACACCTATGCCTATGATGACAATGCGAACAGACAGTACCTGCAGCTGATCGAGGGCAGGGTTCCGGAGCATGACAACGAGGTTATCATCACCCCGGGCGTTGCGACGGATCTGAACGTGGGTGTGGGCGATATGATCACCGTAAGCTACGGCGACTATTCTGCGGATTATATCATTACCGGTATGGAGCAGAAGATGGAGCGCATGGGCAGATTGCTCAGTATGAATTTTGACGGCGCGAAAAAGCTGATCCCCGTAAATAACGCACTCGTCTATTATGTGGACGGTAAAGACGGACAGAACTATGACAGCCTGAAGGAAAAGCTGGAGGGGCTTCGGAAGGACAAGTATCCGGATGAGGAATGGACCTATGCGGACCTTGACAAAATAGCAAGCGAATCCGCGGACGGTATCATAGTTGCCATGCGTGCGGTCTGTGTGCTGCTCTTGGTGGTTACGATCCTGGTGGTGATCTTTGTGGAATCACTTGTCATCCGCAGCCGCGTGATCAGAGAGTGGAAGAACATGGGCGTTTCCCGTGCGCTGGGTATGACGTACCGTGAGATCCTGGCGCAGATCATGGTATCCAATCTGCCGGCCGTTCTTACGGGTGCAGTGCTCGGGGCGATAGTTTCAAAGCTTTCAAGCTCAAAGATCGTGACCATGATGCTCTCAGTGTTCGGGTACAAGAAGGTGCATTTCTCAATCTCCTTTGTATGGCTGGTTGTCACCGTTCTTGTGATCGCGGTAGTGGCAGTCGGAACCGCAGCGCTTTCGGGCAGAAAGGCAAAGAAGCTGGAGCCCGCGCGGTTGATAACGGAAGAGTAGTGTGATAGAATATGAAACATGAGTGAGAATCATTATGCCTGCCTCATCGTGGACGATGAGGCAGAGCTTGCATCCATGACAGCGGAATATTTTCAGATGTTCGATGTGAAGACCGCTTATGTCACATCGGCAGCGGACTGCGAGGCTTTTCTCGCAAAAAACCAAGTGGACCTGGTGCTCCTTGATATCAATTTGGGAGACGGGTCCGGTTTTGATGTGTGCAAAAAGATCAGGGAAACCCATCAGCTGCCGATCCTGTTTATCAGCGCCAGACAGAGCGATGATGATGTTTTGGTGGGTCTTTCCATCGGCGGTGACGACTACATCAAAAAGCCCTACAGCCTGTCGGTGCTGCTCGCGAAGGTAAAGGTGAACCTGAAGCGTGCGGAGCAGCTGAAGCAACTTGGAGGACAGGGGGACAGTTCTTGGGCCCCCGAGACCCATGAGGACAAAAGAACCGTCCCCCTGTCTCTTGACGAGGCCACTATGTCCGCGGTCCTGCGGGGCAAACGCATTCCGCTGAAAGCGAAGGAATTCAAACTTCTCTCCTGTCTCTACGAGAGAAGGAACACCATCGTGTCCAAGGAGACGCTCTTTGACGAGGTGTGGGGTGATTCCTTCTACGGTGACGGCACCCTGAACGTCCATATCAGAAAGCTTCGGGAAAAGCTGGAAGAAAACCCGAACGAGCCGGAGTTTATCAAAACCATCTGGGGAACCGGATATACATTGGAGATCAAGGATTGAAACGAATACTTATCATGATGCTCATATTTACGCTCTTTATGGCCGGTGTGCTGGTTGCCGTGTTTTTGCGCCGGGACGACGCCCTGAAAAAGCGAGATATGAGCTTTTATAATGATCAATTGTATAAGATCACTGCAGACTGGCAGGCGGGAACGGATGTAAGTACGATCGAGGAGCGGTACGGCTGCAGGATCGTGCTCACGCCGGAGGAGGGCGTCCTCACGCGGGAGCTCGCGGAGCTTTATGCAAACCGGGAGCTTGTGCTTGACCTGGCACCGGACGGGAAGATCATCGGAAAGGTCGCCTGGGACGAGTCCCGCGGGCTTCTTGAAAACGCGGAGAAGAACATTCTGAAAAAGGGAGTCATTCTTTGGCTTGCGGTGCTGCTTGCGGGTTATGCGCTTTTGCTCATCATCTATATAAAGGTTCTCAGACCCGAGCGGGAGATGGAACGTTTTGCCGCCGAGATCGCAAAGGGGAACCTGGACATTCCGCTGCCGATCAAAAAGGATAACGTGTTCGGGAACCTGACGACCAGCTTTGATATCATGCGGGAGGAGATGAAGAACGCCCGGGAGCGGGAGATCACCGCGGAAAAGGCAAAGAAGGAAATGCAGCTTTCCATGGCCCATGACATCGGGACGCCGGTGGCCACCATTCGTACTGCCTGTGAGATGATAGAGTTGCTTGCAGGGGGAACAGACGAAGCGAAGGATCCCGAAATCGTAAGCCGGATATTGGAAAAGGTCCGCATCATCGACAACAAGGCGGCGACCATCAGCAGCCTCACGGATAATATGTTCCATGCGTCCCTTGCCGAGACGGAGCACATCCAGGTCAATGTGCGGGAGGAAAGCTCGGAGCTGATCGAACAATACTTCGGGCAGCTTACGGGCTACGGAAGGATCGTCATGGAAAACACCATACCCACCTGCCTTGTCTACATGGATAGACTCCGCATGGAACAGGTGGTGGACAATATCGTGGGAAATTCCCACAAGTACGCGGGGACGGATATCCGTGTGCGCTTCGACGAGACGAAGGCTGCCGGGAAAGACGGCGAGCAGCGCTACGTTCGCATCACTGTGCGGGACAGCGGCCCCGGGGTGCCGGAGGAGGAGCTGCCGCTGATCGCGGAAAAGTATCACCGCGGCAGCGGGACCGAGGGAAAGCCCGGCGCGGGGCTCGGAATGTATCTTGCCTCCTACTATATGGAGCAGCAGGGCGGCGGAATGGAGTATTATAACGATCACGGCTTTGTCGTGGAGCTTTTGGTGCGCGTGGTCTAGCCCGCACCCGCAATCTTGACTTTTTCAAGGGCGAAAAATATAATGCTGATAGCCGGATCGGGAGGAAGTATGATGGGTAAGAAAACGGGAAGAAATAAAATACATAGACGGATTTTCAAGGTGAGCATCCTGATGGCTGCACTCCTTCTTGCGGCGTGCGGCAAAAAAGAAATCGCGCAGGATGAGCCGGGACTGCTTCTCGGTTTTTCCCAGATCGGATCGGAGAGTGCCTGGAGGATCGGGAATACAACCGATATAGAGGAGAAGGCCGCTGAATACGGCATCAGCCTGATGTTTGAAAACGCGAACCAGAAGCAGGAGAACCAGATTGCCGCCATCCGTCGCTTTATCGCATACAAGGTGGATGTGATCGCATTTTCGCCTATCGTCGAGGACGGATGGGACAATGTGCTGATGGAGGCCAAAAACGCCGGTATCCCTGTGATCCTGGTGGATCGTGACATCAGCACCGAGGAAGAGGGGCTCACGGCCTGCCTGATCGGTGCGGATTTTTATGAGGAAGGAAAGAAGGCCGGGGAATACCTGATCAAAAAGGCGGACAGCCTGGGCCTTGACGAGGTGAATATCGTGGAGATCGCCGGAACGGATAATTCCACGCCCATGCGTAAACGCCAGGAAGGCTTCGCGGATGCCATTGCGGGCGATAAACGTATGCATGTCTTAGAGAGCATCGACGGTGATTTTTTAAAGAGCCGGGGCGCGGAATGCATGCGGATCCTGCTTGAAAAATACGGAGACAAGATAGATGTCGTGTACAGTCACAATGACGAGATGACCCTCGGGGCGCTTCCGGAGATCGAGGAGGCGGGATTTGTGCCGGGGAAGGACATCATTATCATATCCATCGACGGCGGTCAGGAGGCCATAGATGTATTGAAGTCCGGAAAGATCAACTGCGTCGTGGAGTGTACGCCGAAGCTCGGAAAAGAAGTGATGGAGACTGCGTTAAAGCTGAAGAACGGTGAGCGGGTGGAGGCCGTGATCCATCCGGAGGAGCAGGTGTTTTCGGATGAACAGGACCTGTCCGGTCTTGCGCCGAGAGGCTATTAAATAAGACAGATGGAACGGATCAAAAAGGAAAAAAGCATCCTCGGAGCCATAATTGACTTAAGCCACAAGCTGGTGTTAATGCTGGTATTACCCATTATCATCAGTCTTGTTTTGATGATCTCCTACGCTTGGAAATATCACAGCGCCATTCAGAGGATCGGCAGGATCACGGAGCTAAAGTCCGTTGTCACGGATGAGATCCCCGAGAAGGCCTGGAATATCGTGAGCGGCAGGGAGAGCTTTCCCCGGAGCAATATCTACAAGCTGATCAAACGGGTAAACGATACGATCAGGACCGTGACCGAGCAGACGGAGGAAGAGAACAGGATCTCCCTCATCGTGGCGGGCCGCACTATGGAAACTCTGGAAAATTATATCAATCAGATCAGGGATAACATCAACGACGAGGTCCCGGTGGTGGAAAACGAGGCCGTGCTGGTGGAGGTCCGGGATATTGCCGCACTGGTGGACAGTATGCTCAACGAGTATATCGAGCTTGAGATCACATCCACGGCAAAAAAGAGTACGAGCCTGTGGCTGTTCGTGCTGATCACCGCAGCCTTCGAGATCATCGTGATCATCATCGCCCTCTTTGTGAGAAACAGGTCCATGAAGGCGACGGCTGCGCTGGTAAGAAAGCCCATCGAGAGGCTGGAGGAGGTGACCGCTGCTCTGGCAGACGGGACACTGGATGCCAGGATCACGGATACGGAGGTCACCGAGCTTCGAAACCTGACCATGCAGGTGAACAACATGGCGGACCGCCTGGAAGACATGATGCGGCAGAGCGAAAAGGATGCGAAGAAGCTGAGGAAGGCGGAGCTTCGCACGCTGCAGGCGCAGATCAACCCGCACTTCTTATATAATACTCTGGATGCCATTGTGTGGAAGGCCGAGGCCGGGGAGTCGGAGGAAGTCATACAGCTCACCAGCTCCCTGAGCGATTTCTTCCGGATCAGTCTCTCTTCCGGCGCCGACTGGATTCCGCTATCCCAGGAGAAAAAGCATATCGAGGGTTACTTAAAGATCCAGCAGACCAGATACCGGGATATCATGAGATACGAGATCGACATCCCGGAGGAGATCGGGCAGTATTTTATATTGAAGCTTTTGCTGCAGCCCCTTGTGGAAAACGCGCTGTATCACGGGATCAAGATCAAGCGCGGCGGCGGTGTGATCAGGGTCAGCGCGAAGGAGGAGAACGGGTATCTGCTGTTTTCCGTGACAGATACGGGTTGCGGGATGTCGGCCGCCAAGATCGAGGAGCTCGAAGAACGGATGAAGAGAGGAAAACCCTCGGTCAGCGAGGGAGGCGGAGGATTCGGCCTGATCAATGTCAATATGCGTATCAGACTGTATTATAATGAGCCGGAGGGCCTGAAGATCAAGAGCAGCCCGAAGGGAACCGAGGTTTATTTTAAGGTACCGTGCAGGACCAAAGAGGAGATATACGAAAATGAAAGTATTTCTGGTTGATGATGAAATAGTGATCAGAGAGGGGATCCGCGAATCCTTTCCCTGGGAGGAAACTCCTTATACCTTAGTCGGAGAGGCACCGGACGGAGAGATGGCGCTTCCCATGATCCGCGATACCAATCCGGACATTGTGATCACGGATATCAAAATGCCCTTTATGGACGGACTTGAGCTCTGCAGGACCCTGCGGATGCAGATGCCCTGGATCAGCATCGTTGTATTAAGCGGCTACGACGAATTTGAATATGCCCGCCAGTGCATCAATCTCGGCGTGCGGGAATATCTATTAAAGCCCATCAACTCCGCCGACTTAAAGGAGGTTCTTGACAGGGTGAGCAACCAGATCAACGAGGAGAGAAAACAGCTGGCCCATGCGTCCAGCCTGCGTGCGCGCATGGGAAGCGACGAGAAGTTCTTAAAGGAAAAGCTGGTCGGCTCCCTCTTTTCGGATGAAGCCATAGAGGAGGAGGCAAATGCCGTGCTGACGCAGCTTTCTTCCATGGGCTGTCCGGTGCCGTCACCCTTCTATGTGGTGATCGACGCGGCGTTTTCTCCGACAGCTACCGGACAGGAGGCCATCGCATTTTTGACGGAATCCGGAAACGGAAGCGCTCATGTATCTCCCGGCAGGGTAGGAACCAGAGTTTTGGTCCTGGGGGAGACCGGTGAGGATGCGGAGGAGAAGGCCTACTCCCTTGCGTCTTCCATGGTGCAGGAATTAGAGCGCGCGGGATGCGAGGGGATCCGCATCGGGATCGGCGAGATCGCGGATGCGCCCGAAAAGATCCTTCACAGCTTCAAGAGTGCGAGACATATCCGCCATCTGCTCACGGAGAGAGAAGAGGATAGCACCTTCATCCTCGGCGTGCGAGAGATGAAGGAGGTGACGGACGACATGCCGTCCGTGATCAATGAGGCGAAGCTCTTTATGGCGCAGAACTATTCGAACCCGAATCTCATGCTCCCGGACGTGGCAGCGGCCATCAATATGAGCAAGAGCCGGTTTTCAACCGTATTTTCCCAGTATACGGGGCAGACATTTACCGAGTATCTCATCCATTTAAGGCTTTCCAAGGCCAAGGAACTGCTTAAGACGACGAATTATAAGAATTCGCAGATCGCCGATGAGACGGGGTACAACGATTCTCATTATTTCAGCTATATTTTTAAGAAAAATACCGGCATGACACCCTCGGAGTATCGTGCGCAGTATCAAAATCAACCGGAATAGGATAATTTTTAACCGTCAGGGTGATATCGGGTTAAAAAAGAAATCATTTTCAACCAAGACAAAACCAATATTGATTTACCTCATCCTTGATTTGCGCTATCATACAGTCATTAAGCAGCAAACAATTTTCATCTATTAAGGAGGATAAAAAGGATGAGAAAAAAACTTAAAAGCTTGTTATTAACCGGAGCGCTCGCAATGAGCATGTTCTTAACCGCCTGCGGCAGCGGATCCGATTCCACAACGCAGAGCTCCGGCGGTAGCGACACAACAGCTGCTCCCGCAGCATCTTCGGGAACCATCAAGGTCGGTGTTGTGAACAACCCGCCGTCAGAGTCCGGTTACCGTGAAGCAAACGTGAAGGATATGGAGGCTGTTTTCTCCGCAGATAACGGCTACGATTTAAAGACCTTCTACAGCTTGAAGAACGACGAGCAGCTTCAGGCAGCACAGGGCTTCATCACAGAGGGCGTTGATTATCTTCTGATCTCCGCAGCCGAGACAACCGGTTGGGATGAGGTATTGAAGAAGGCACAGGAAGCCGGCATCAAGGTTTATCTCTTCGACCGTATGATCGATGTAGACGAGAGCCTTTATGAGGCAGCCGTTGTTTCGGACATGAGCGCAGAGGGTGACCTTGCGGTAAAATGGCTCCTTGATCAGAACCTTTCAGAGTATAATGTAATCCATATTCAGGGCGCTATGGGCTCTGACGCACAGATCGGACGTACAGGTGCACTTGACGAGCAGTTCGCATCCGGTAAGATGAACAAGGTTGTTCAGCAGACAGCTACATGGGATGAGGCAGAGGCAAAGAAGATCACCGAGTCGGTGATCAACTCCGGCGAGAAGTTCAATGTAATCTATGCTGAGAACGACGGTATGGCAAAGGGTGCTGTGGCAGCACTTGACGAAGCAGGTATCACACACGGTGTTGACGGCGACGTTATCGTAATGGGCTTTGACTGCAACAAGTGGGCATTGAGAGAGCTTCTTGCAAAGAAGTGGAACTATGATGGTCAGTGTTCACCGTTCCAGGCACAGATCATCAGCGATCTGATCCAGGGCAAGACCACAGCATCTTCCAAGAAGATCATCAATGAAGAGAAGGGATTTGACGCTACGACAATTACCCAGGAAGACATTGATACTTATGGTTTAGGTGAATAATCAGTATTACGGAAGACCGAAGAACGTAGCTGGGTGAACAGCCCAGCTACGTTTTTTAAAGGAATGATTTCTACTTATCTTATAAAGGAGGTATTGCAATGCCTGAAAAATGCTTGCTGGAAATGCGACATATCAATAAGTATTTCCCGGGCGTAAAAGCATTGAGTAATGTGGATTTTACCTTGAGAAAGGTAGAGATCCACGCGCTTATGGGGGAAAACGGCGCCGGGAAATCCACACTGATCAAGGTTCTGACGGGCGTCTATCAAAATGACGGCGGAGAGATTTCCGTGGATGGCGAAAACATCACCATCCGCTCACCGCAGGATGCACAGAACAGCGGCATCAGTACGGTGTATCAGGAGATCACGCTGTGTCCGAACCTCACCGTGGCCGAGAATATGTTCATCGGCCGTGAAGGCGGCTTCTTTGTCCGCCAGAAAAGCTACGAGAAGAGAGCCGACGAGATCCTTTCCGAGCTCGGGATACCGGCCAGAGGATCGCAGATCCTCGGAAGCTGCTCCCTTGCGGTGCAGCAGATGGTCGCCATCGCGCGTGCGGTGGATATGAATTGTAAGGTGCTGATCCTCGATGAGCCCACATCTTCTCTGGATGACAAGGAAGTGAACGTGCTCTTTAAGCTGATGAGAGACCTGAAGGCCAGAGACGTGGGGATCATCTTCGTCACACACTTCCTGGAGCAGGTGTATGAGGTCTGCGACAGGATCACCGTTCTTCGAAACGGCGAGCTTGTGGGCGAATACTTAACGGAGGATCTTCCCCAGGTGCAGCTGGTTGCCAAGATGATCGGTAAGGATCTGGATGAACTCAATTCCTTTACCAAATCGGAGGCAAAGGAATACGGCGCCGACGATGTATTCTATCAGGCGGAGGGCCTTTCCTCCAGCGATGCCCTGCCGTTTAACTTCGCGATCCATAAGGGTGAGGTGAACGGATTTACCGGACTGCTGGGATCGGGCCGAAGCGAGAGCGTGAGAGCGATCTTCGGCGCCGACAAGGTAAACAGCGGAACCGTAAAGATCAAAGGGGAGAACGTAAAGATCGGCAAGCCCATCGATGCCATGAAGCACGGGATCGGATATCTGCCCGAGGACAGAAAAAGAGACGGCATCATTGCGGATCTTTCGGTACGCGAGAATATCATCCTTGCGTTGCAGGTGATGAAGGGCTTCTTTAAGCCAATCAGCCGGAGCGAGGCGGAGGCCTTCGCCGACGAGTATATCAAGGTGTTGAACATCAAGACGGCGAGCCGCGAAACACCCATCGGATCGCTTTCCGGAGGAAATCAGCAGAAGGTGATCCTCGCAAGATGGCTTTTGACCCATCCGGACTATCTGATCCTCGATGAGCCGACAAGAGGTATCGATGTCGGCACCAAGCTTGAAATACAGAAGCTGGTCTTAAAACTGGCAGAAGACGGTGTGAGTGTTACCTTCATTTCCTCGGAGATCGAAGAGATGCTGCGTACCTGCTCGAGACTGATCGTCATGAGAGACAGACATGTGGTCGGTGAGCTTACGGGCGCGGAATTGACCGAGGCGCAGGTGATGAAGACGATCGCAGGAGGGGAGGCCGCAAATGAAAAATAAAATGCAAAAAATGTTTAAGGGCGGTCTCGGCCAGCTCACCATCCCGATCATAGCCATCCTGATCCTGGTCATATTCAATCTGATCCGTGATCCGTCCTTCTTCAGTATCGGTATCACACATAATAATGACGGGAACATCGTGCTTTCGGGAAACCTGATCAGTATCATCAACGCGGCGAGTGAGCTTGCCGTCCTAGCGATGGGTATGACGCTTGTCACCGCCGCATCGGGCGGACAGGATATCAGTGTCGGCGCGGCGGCCGCG
>CACZPL010000094.1 GCA_902783015.1 uncultured Lachnospiraceae bacterium | reverse complement strand
GAGTTTATCCAGCCGGAGTCCCGCAAGAACGAGATGATGAACAATTTCCTTCTCCCGGGCTTGCAGGATCTCTGCGTGTCGAGAACCTCGTTTAAATGGGGCATCCCCGTGTCCTTTGACGAAAAGCACGTGGTCTATGTCTGGATCGATGCGCTTTCCAACTACATCACCGGCCTCGGCTTCGACGCGGACGGTATGCATGATGAATTGTACAAGAAGTACTGGCCGGCGGATCTGCATCTGATCGGCAAGGATATTTTGCGTTTCCACACCATCTACTGGCCCTGCATGCTGATGGCTTTGGGCGAGCCGCTTCCGAAGCAGATCTTCGGGCATCCGTGGCTCTTACAGGCAAACGGCAAGATGAGCAAGTCCCGCGGCAATGTGATCTACGCGGACGACATGGTAGATTTCTTCGGCGTGGATGCGGTGCGTTATTTCCTGCTTCACGAGATGCCGTTTGAAAATGACGGTGTGATTTCCTGGGAGCTTGTGATCGAACGCATCAATTCCGAGCTTGCGAATACGCTCGGCAACCTGGTGAACCGTACCATCTCCATGTCCAACAAGTATTTTGAAGGCGTGGTGACCAATTCGGGCGAGGCTCAGCCGGTGGATGAGGATTTAAAGAACCTTGTGATCGGTACGCGACTCAAGGTGAACGAGTGCATGGATCAGCTCCGTGTGGCTGATGCTTTGACCGAGATCTTCAATCTCTTCAAGAGATGCAATAAATATATCGATGAGACGGAGCCCTGGGCTCTGGCCAAGGATGCGGAGAATCATGACCGCCTGAACACGGTGCTCTACAATCTTGTGGAGAGCATCACCATCGGTGCGTCCCTGCTTTCTTCCTTTATGCCGGAGACTGCGGACAAGATCGTGGCACAGCTCGGTACCGAGATCCGCCGGGTGACGGAGCTCTCACGCTTCGGCCTTTATCCGTCGGGCAATAAGGTGACCTCAACACCGGAGATCCTCTTTGCGCGTATCGATGCGCCGGCACTTCTTGAGGAGATCGAGAAGAAGTTCCCCTCCAAGGAGGAGGACCCTGAGGAGATCAAGCGCGAGGAAGAGGACAAGAAGGCAAAGGAAGAGGCTAAGAAGAAGGAGAATACCCTGCGCACGGTGGAAACCAAGATCAAGCAGGAGATCTCCATCGAAGAGTTTGATCATATGCAGCTGCAGATCGGTGAGATCATGGAGTGCGAGGAGGTTGCAAACTCCAAGAAGCTTCTGTGCTCTCAGGTGAAGGTTGCGGGCAAGACTCTGCAGATCGTTTCCGGTATCAAGAATTATTATAAGCCGGAGGAGATGGTGGGCAAGAAGGTCGTGGTAATCTCCAATCTGAAGCCGACCAAACTTGCAGGTGTGCTTTCCGAGGGTATGCTGCTCTGCGCGGAGGGGCCGGACGGAGCGCTTTCGCTCCTGACCGCCGAGAAGGATATGCCGGCAGGATCGATGATTTCATAATTTATTAGTATTATAGTGACGAAAACCGACCATACGAGATATGGTCGGTTTTCTGTTTGGAGCAAAAAATAGAAAAAAACTCTAATATTCTAACGAGATATTCCGATAAACTAATTGAAAAACTATTTCCGGCGAGCTTTGTTTGACAGTCGGAAATTGAGATAGGAGGGATAGATATGCGTATAGGCAGCATCAACATGATGAACCAGCTTTACGGCACAGGCACCGCAAAAAAGCCGGGTAACGTCAGTACATCAGGCTATACAAGCTTTCAGGATCAGGTTGCCTTTTCCACGACAGGAAAGGATCTGCAGGTAGCAAAGAACGCGCTTGCGGGTGTTCCGGATGTGCGTGAGGCAAAGATCGCCGACATCAAGAGCCGCATCGATAACGGCACCTATGATGTGAGCGTGGACGATTTTGCATCAAAGCTGATCTCTGCATACCAGAGTCAGGTGTTTTAGTAGAGGCGGAAAGGGAGAGCTTATATGGCAAGCTTAATTGAAAATCTGATCACGGAATTAAACGAAGAGTATGCGGTGTATGAGCAGCTCCTTACCGTGTCCATGGAAAAGACCACAGCCATCGTATCAAACAGCCTGGAGCGCTTAAGAGCGACCACAGACAAGGAACAGCTCCTTGTGGATACGATCACGGGTCTTGAGTCCACGAGAAAGCAGACCATGAAGAACATCGCGCAGGTACTCGGCGCGAAGGAAAGTGAGCTTCGCATCATCGATGTGTGCGAGATGCTTAAAAATCAGCCGGAGTTTTACGATCCGCTGATCGAGATCGATCAAAAGCTGGGAAGACTGGCGAAAAAGCTGCGTGATATCAACACGCACAACCAGAATCTGATCAAAGAAGCACTTTCCATGATCGAGTACAACATCAATCTGATCCAGAATCTGGACAGAGCGCCTGAGACGGCGGAATACAACAAAGATATGTTTCATAAAGCGGGCAGATAGAGAGTAGGTGAGTAACAGATGAGCGCAGGAACCATGGGCAGGCTGTCCATCGGTGTCACGGGTTTGCAGACAAACCAATATGCACTGAACACGACAGCACACAACTTAACAAATACACAGACGCAGGGCTACAGCCGGCAGCAGGTCATGCTCACGGACAGAACCTACAATAATCTGGGCAGTAATGCGATCCGCGAGAACCAGGCCGGACTCGGCGTGGTCACGGCCGAGATCAAGACCATCCGCGATAATTTCGCGGATCAGGGCTACAGAACAGAAACCGGTCGTGAAAAGTACTACAAGGCACAGAGCGAGGCGGTTGCCGAGCTGGAAAACTATTTCGGCGAGCTTGAGGGACGCGATTTCAACTCCACCCTGAACAGCTTGTGGCTTTCCTTACAGGAGTTACAGAAGGAGTCCAACAGCATCGTGACGAGAAGCTCCTTCATTGCGACAGCGCAGACCTTCCTGGACCGTGCCAACAGTGTCAGATCGAGCCTTATCCTCTATCAGAGAAACTTAAACGGCGCGATCGACGACCAGACAAACCGTATCAATGAGATCGGAAAAGAGATCCTTGAACTGAATGAGAAAATCCTCTCGGCAGAGGGATCGGGCATCGAAAAGGCAAACGATTACCGCGATGCCAGAAACCTTCTCTATGATGAACTCTCGGGCTTGGTCAGCACGGAGATCATCGTGAACGACGACAACACAGCCGAGATCTATATAGAAAACCGTATCTTCGTGACAAAGGGCAGGATGTACGAGCTCGAGACCGTGAATATCTGCGATAACGAGCAGTATCTGAACAAGTATCCCTTTGCACAAAACGCAACAGACTTTAAGATGCCGGTTTGGAAGGATGACCAGACCGCACTTTTCAATATTGACCGTATCCCGAAGCCGGATAACG
>CACZPL010000093.1 GCA_902783015.1 uncultured Lachnospiraceae bacterium | reverse complement strand
TAGGAGGAGAATATGAAACGAGGGAAACGACTACTGGCACTACTCCTTGCCGCAATAATGACGTTGTCACTTTGTGCCTGCGGCAAGAAAAAAGAATCCGGCGGCGCAACCGCCGAGATCGGTGATATAAAAAACACCACCTTTGCACCTGCGGACTTTGAGGTAACAGACTACAAGGGAGAGATCGGCCGTTACTTCGTGTCAAACGGCAATATCTACTTTCTTACCAACGAATATACGGATGAACCCGTAGATATACCGGAGGATGCCACAGAGAGCGATGCGATAGTGACCAGCATCAACCATCTGTATACGGTACCGGTGACAGGCGGCGCGGCAACCGAGGTCGCAATTCCCGAGGTGAACGATGACTCCTACATCGGAAACATATTTGCCGGAAAAGACGGCAGCGTCGGCATCGTTGTGGAAAGCTGGGATGACGAGGCTGAAGAAAGCAAGAAGACAGGGTACCTTGTCGATTCGTCCGGGCAGGTAAAGAATCTGGATGTCAGCTCGTATTATGCCGATCAGACGGATGATGTATGGCTGCAGTCATTGACCGGAGACGGAAAGGGAGGCGTGATCGCGTGCTACAGTGATTCCATCAAGCTCTTTGATGAAAACGCCAAGAAAACCGCAGACATAAAAATCGGGAGCGATCAACGCTACACGAACGTGGGCGGCGTGACCGTGCTTGCCGACGGAACCGTGCTTGCCGCGATTCAGGAAGAAAGCGGTGTTTCGGTCAGAGTTTTGGACATGGCAGCCGGACAGCTGGCGGATACCTATCCGCTCGATCTTTCCTACATGTCATCGAATGATTGCCTGATGCCCGGAAGCGGGGATTATGATTTCTTTTATGTAAGCGGAACCGGAGTGTTCGGCTACAAGCTCTTAGAGAAGAAGGCAACACAGATCCTGGACTACACGGCATCGGATATTGACAGTAATAATCTGAGCGATCAGTATATGGTCGATGCGGAAACCTTTCTGTGTACGGCCTGGGGGTATGACAGCGGAGACAAGGGAAGCGGAACCTTCATGATGTACAAGAAGGTTGATCCCGCACAGGTTGCGGACAAGAAGACACTTGTCTGCATGTCCATGTACGGAAATTCGGAGCTCAAGCAGCGAGTGATCGAGTATAACAAGAAGAGTACGGAATACAGAATCCAGTTTTTGGATTATTCGGAGAAGGAAGATCCACGTGCGGCTATGAGTGCGGATATCGCTTCCGGTAAGATCCCGGATATCTATGACGTATCAAACGGCGTGGGAAATCTCTCTGTGAAGCAGTGCATCGCTAAGGGTATGTTTGAGGATCTGTCCCCGTATTATGAAAAGGATCCGGAGGTCAATAAGGATGATCTGATCCCTGGCGTATATGATGCACTTTGCGTGGACGGCAAGGTATACTTTACATCTTCGAGTGTTTACATCGTAACACTTGCGGCGCGCGGCAAGGACATGCAGGGCAGAACCGGATGGACCTTCGACGAGATGCGCGAATATGTGGAGAGCAAGCCCGACGCGCAGATGTTTTACTGGACAAACAACAAGACGCAGCTCCTGAACAATTTCCTTTATCTGAGTGTGGACGATTTCGTGGATTGGAATGCGGGAACCTGTAAGTTTGACACACCGGAGTTTGCGGCAATCCTGGAGCTTTGCAACAGAGGAACCTCGGAGGAAACGGATTACAATGAGGATATGCCTTCCGAGAGCGAAATGATCCAAAAGGGCAAGGTCCTGTTTACCGAGTGTAACATTACACCGGACTTCCTGGCCATGAACGATGCGGTATATAATCATGATGTATGCTACATCGGTTATCCTTCGTCAGACAGGCAGGGTAGTCTGTTCAGTTTTTCGGACTGTCTGGCAATCTCATCCTCCTGCGGCGATAAGGATGCGGCATGGGATTTCATTAAGCAGAGTATGTCGAGGGAAGCGCAGGGAAAGAGTTATGTGATGTACGGAAGCGCCTACTACAGTCCTTGTCCTACACGTAAGGACATCTTCGAGATGTGGCTTACCGCCTGCTCGACGACGAAGGAATATACGGATGAGTTCGGAAACGAGATTCAGCCGGTAGGTGAAGGCTCCATGGGCTGGGACGGCGTTCAGATCGAGACAAAGCCGCTTACAAAGGAGCAGGTTCAGCTGATCCGCGATGCGGTGGATAATACGAAGAAAGGCCTGTGGTACGATGACAGCCTGCTCTCCATCATCAAGGAAGAGGCGGAAGGATATTTCAAGGGAGACAAGAGTGTTAAGGAAGTTTGCTCGGTGATCCAGAATCGTGTGACGACATATGTCAATGAAAACAAATAAGGAAACGGAAAAAGTATATAACGAGAACGGAGAGGAGATCCGTTACAAAAAGAGCAAAAAAAGCTTTCGGGAAAGGATAGCCGCGGGGCTGTTCCTTTCCCCGAGCTTTTTTGGCGTGCTCCTTTTCTTTGTGGCGCCTTTTGCGGTGGTGTTCTTCTATGCGGGGACCGACAATGTGATCTCGAAGCAGTTCGTGGGACTTGACAATTATAAAAATGTACTGGCAAACTCCGCGTTTCAGGATGCCGCAAAAAACACGGCGACCTTTTCGCTGATGGCGGTGCCGCTTGCCATCATTTTGTCCCTGGTCATGGCTATGATCCTGGAGGCGAATATCCCCATGAAGAGTCAGTTTCGGACCTTCTTTTTAAGTCCGCTCATGGTGCCCGTGGCCTCGGTGGTATTGATCTGGCAGGTGCTCTTTGATTACCATGGCGTGATCAACGAGGTGATCACACTCTCGGGCGGTTCCCCCATCGACTGGTTCAAGTCCTCCTTTAATCAGATCGTGGTGGTGATCCTGTTTTTGTGGAAAAACCTGGGCTATAACATGATCCTCTTTATGGCGGCTCTCTCGGCAATCCCGAAGGATGTACTGGAGGTATCGGTCTTGGACGGCGCTTCGAGATGGAAGCAGTTTTGGTATATCAAGCTCAAGTTCATCACGCCGACCGTCTTTTTCGTCGGGATCATGTCACTGATCAATTCATTTAAGGTATTCCGCGAGGTATACCTCTTGACGGGAGATTATCCCTTCGGAAAGCTGTATATGCTGCAGCACTTTATGAACAATACGTTTAAGTCGTTAGACTATCAGAAGCTGTCTGCGGCGGCTATCATCATGAGCCTTGTGATGATCGTGGTGATCGGAGCGCTGTACATCTTCGAGGATAGAATGGGGAAGGATGTGGAAGGCTGATGGATGAGATCAACGTGGAAATTCCACAGGAAAAAAAGAAAAAGATCAAGCTGCCCCATGTAAACGGCGCGAAAGTAAAGAAGATCGTGCGGCGTGTGATCCTCACGCTGATCGCAGCGGCTTTTGCAATTTCGTTTTTGCTTCCGACGATCCTGACCTTTGCGAACTCCTTTATGTCGGAGCAGGAGATCAGTACAAATTACGGACTCATTTTTAACGATTACACGAATTCGGAGTGGGGCGAGGAGAAGACGAAAACCTACCGTTCCGAGACCGTGAATCTGAAGCTGATCCCGGACAAGGTGGTGGGAACGCAGTACGAGACTGTGCTCCTGAAGAGCCCGGAGTATCTGATGAAGTTTTGGAACTCCGTTATCCTGACGCTGCCCATCGTGATCCTGCAGATCTTTGTGGCATTGGGTGCATCCTATTGCTTCGCAAGATTTCGGGGAAAGCTAAAGAGCCTGCTGTTCTTTGCCTACCTGATCATCATGCTGATGCCATATCAGGTCACGCTGGTTCCGAACTATCTGGTATCCGACTGGCTCGGCATATTAAACACGCGCTGGTCCATTATCCTGCCGGGCATTTTTGCACCGTTTTCGGTGTACCTTTTGACAAAGTATATGCGCAGGATCCCGAGCTCGCTGATCGAGGCGGCCAAGCTGGACGGCGCAAACGAGTGGAAGATCTTTACCAAGGTCGCGATCCCGCTATGTAAGGGACCGATCGCATCGGTTGCGATCCTGGTGTTTATCGATTATTGGAACATGGTGGAGCAGCCGCTCATCCTTCTTTCGGATTCGGAGTATCATCCGCTGTCCGTGTTCCTCTCACAGATCAATCAGGGAGAGATCGGACTGGCCTTCGCGGTGGCTACAATCTACATGATCCCGCCGATCCTGATCTTCTTATACGGAGAGGAATATCTGGTGGACGGAATCGCATATTCGGGAAGTGTGAAAGGTTAAAAGGATAAAAGGAGTGCAAAAATGGAAAAGGACGAAAAAAGCGTAAGACAGAAGCTGGTGAAAAATTTCGCGATCGTGTTTATCGTGGTTCTTTTGGTTCTCACCTTCTTTTCAAATACGATCATGAATTATTCCCTGCCGGAGGTGGCAACCGTGCCGGTGGGAAGCGGCTCCGTATCGCAGAAGGTGCGCTGCCAGGGTACCGTGGAGGTAAGCCATGATACCGAGATCACCGTGAGCGGAAAGCGCAAGGTAAAAGAGGTGCTTGTCGAAAACGGAGATCAGGTGAAAAAGGATCAGGTGATCATGACCTTCGAGGCAGGCGAGGAGGATTCGGAGTTAAAGACCGAGCAGGAAGCGCTTGATAAGATGGAAAAGGAATATGCCATTTCCTTGGAGGAAAAGACGGGTGTGGACTACACCGATGATCTCCAGGATATCGAGAATGCAAGGCGCGAGCTGGAGGATGCGAGAACGGAGCTTGCACAGGCAAGAAACGATGCGAATTCCCAGAGCGCCGCAAAGAATGAGGTTGCCAGGCTGACGGGGGAGATCAAGACAAAAAATGATGAGCTGGATCAGCTGACGATCGAAGCAGGAAACTATCCGAGCATAGAATCCTATTACGAATATGTCGCAAAACAATCTGACCTCGAGTCGGCCATCGAGACCGCTGAGGCTGAGCTTGAGAACCTCACGGATGAGACGGCGATCGAGCTGAAAAAAGCAGAGATCGCGAATCTGAAAGGTGAGCTTGCCGAGGTGAAGAGCCAGTTGGAAGCCATCGCTCCCGTGCCGGAGATCAACAAAAAGATTGAAGAAAAGAAGACCGAGATCGAGAACCTAAATGCAGCCCTTGAGGAAGCAAAGGGTAAGACCGGTGAGGGTGATGTGGATATCGTAAAGGCGGCGGAGGACAAGGTACGCACAGCGGAGCAGACCTTAGACCAAAAGCAGCGCGAGTTTGAGAAAAAGAAAAAGGACGATATCATCAGCGCAAAGAAGGAAGCCATCACGGATGAGCAGACCTTAAAAGAACTGGAAGAGCAGCGCAAAAAGGTGGAGAAGCTGAAGAAGCAGAGCGACCGCACGGAGATAAAGAGTCCGGCGGACGGTATCATCACCGGGCTTTCCGTGACAAAGGGAGACGAAGTTTCCGAGGAGACGACCATCGCAAACATTCAGCTTGCGTCCGGCGGATATGAGCTCTCTGCCTTTGTGACAAAAACCGAGAGCAAGGCCCTCCGTGTAGGCAACGAGGCAGAGGTTGAGAATGCCTGGGGTATGGAAGTGACTGCGACCGTAAAGAGCATCAAGGCCGATCCCTCGAATCCGAACCAGAGCTCGATCGTGAAATTTGAGATCAAGGGTGAGGCAATGCCGGGTGAAACCCTGCAACTATCGGTGGGAGACAAGACCGGAAGATATGATACCGTGGTGCCGAACAATGCGGTGAAGGAGGACAGCGACGGCAAGTTTGTGCTTGTGGTCAAGGTGAAGGGAACACCCCTCGGAAACCGTTACTATGTAAAGAAGGTCAAGGTGGAGGTGCCGGCACGAGATACGGCAAACTCCGCAATCTCCGGTGATGTGACGGAGTGGGACAATGTGGTGACCAATGCGTCTAAGCTGTTAGACAACGGACAACAGGTGAGACTGACAGAGAAGCAATAAGGAACGGATCCTGATATGAGAGGAAAACTACGGATAAAAAAGTTTATACCGCTGTTTGTCGGAATACTCATGATATTGCTTTCCCTGTGGATCGGCTTTGTACAAAAGCAGCGCGCGCTCCTTCTTTATGATGAGCTTGCGGCAGAACGCTATCAGGGCGAGGATGCGAAGTATTCCCAGATCAGCGTATTCTACGCGCAGTCGGAAAACAAGGGATCGGCTGATATCAAGGAGATCCGGAATGCGATCATGAGCCGTTTGAGCGAGGATGATAACATTGATCCCGATCAGACCGGGCGTACCTTTATTGATGCTTACACCGGGATCACGGAGGCGGAGCTTCGAAAAGACAACAATACCGTGACGGCACAGATCTATGCGGTGGGCGGAGATTTCTTTATGATCCATCCGATCCCGCTTCTTTCCGGCGATTATCTGCGCGGAGATGATCCGTATACCATCGTGCTCGATGACAATATGGCATGGACCTTGTTCGGATCGGCCAATGTGGCGGGCATGAAGCTTTGGATCGGAGAGAATATCTTTACCGTAATCGGCGTGGTAAAGACGGACGACGGAAAAGATGCGCGTAATGCTTACGGAAACTATAATGCCGTGTACATTCCCTATGAAGCTTTTGTAAAAAAGAGTAATGACGGGGATGACAGTAACCTTTATGATAAGCCTGTAGAAGACGCCCCG
>CACZPL010000092.1 GCA_902783015.1 uncultured Lachnospiraceae bacterium | reverse complement strand
GCTTGAGGAGTCCCCGGAAAACGAGCATCTGATGCAACAGGTCCTCCTGGTCAACCGTGCGGATATCACGACCATCGACAGCTTTTGCTATAAGCTGGTGCGGGAGAATTTCTCGCTGCTCGATCTGGATGCGGCGATTGCTGTGGGAGATCAGGGTGCCATCAAGCTGCTTTCCGAGGATGTGCTAAAGTCCCTGTTTGAGGAAAAATACGAGAGTAACGGGGAGGAAAAGGAATACTTCCTGCGTATGCTCGCCCTTTGGGCCTCGGACAGAGACGACGAGGGCTTAAAGGACGAGATCCGGCGGATCTTTCACAAGGCAGAGAGCTATCCGGATCCGGATAAGTGGCTTTCCGAGGCGGAACAAGCACTTATGGTCGAAACGGCGGAAGAACTGGAGGCGCTTCCCTGGGTAAAAAAATACGTGGAGCATATGCGCGCGGTCGCCGCCGATATCCCGGCGCAGATCGACGAGCTCATAGCGCTCTGTCAGTCCGATGACGGTCCTGCGCACTACGCGGAAACGCTGACATCGGATATAGAGCACCTGGAACACATCATGGCAGCGACGGATTTAAAGAGCCTTTCCGCAGCGCTCGCCGAGGGCTTTGCGCGTCTTGCGTCAAAGCGAAATGCCGAGTTTGACAAGGAGCTTGCCGAGAGTATCAAAAATGCGAGAAATGCGTACAAGGACAGGATCACAAAGGCGGACCTGTCAAAAAAAACACCGGAGCAGATCCTGACCGAGATCCGGTGCATGCGGGAACAGCTCTTACCGCTCTTCGGCTTGGTGCGGGAGTTTTCCGAACGTTTCTTTGCGGCAAAGAAAAAACGCCGCATGCTGGACTTTTCCGACATCGCGCATATGGCATTTCGACTGGTCGTCGCGGGCTATGACGAGGCGGGACACGCTGTGCCCACGGAGCTTGGCCGGGCCGTGTCGGAGCGCTATCGCGAAATCTATATCGACGAATATCAGGACAGCAATTATCTCCAGGAGGATGTACTGACGGCTGTATCAAGGGCACATGCCGGAACGCCGAATATGTTCATGGTGGGAGATGTCAAGCAGAGTATCTACAGGTTCCGAAACGCAAGACCTGAGCTGTTTGTCGGAAAATACAACAACTACGGTGATAAAGGAGAAAATATCTGTATCCGGCTGCAGGATAATTTCAGATCCCGCGCCTGCGTGCTCGATGCGGCGAATTATTTCTTCCGTCGGCTGATGGGGAAGGATCTGGGCGGGATCGCCTACGATAAAAAAGCAGAGCTTGTGACCGGCATGAAATATCCCGACCACGAGCCGGTATCCGATCACACGGAGGTACATCTGATCGATTATACGGGCGGGGATTCGACCGCTGTTTTGGAAACGGACAAGCTGCCCTTAGAGGCAGAGCTGATCGCCGACCGGATCGAAAAGATCACGGGCGGAGAGCTTTTTGTATACGACACGGAGATTGAAAAGTATCGCCTTGCGGAGTACAGGGACTGCGTGATCCTGGTACGCAGCATAAAGGACATCGGGGAGACCTTCGCGAATGTTTTGAGAAACCACGGGATCCCGGTGATGGTGGACGGCACGGAGAGCTATTTTGACGCAGTGGAGGTGCGCGTGCTCCTCTCGCTTGTCAAGGTGATCGACAACGCATATCAGGATATTCCCATGGCGGCAGTACTCCTCTCGCCGATCGCGGGGATTACCGAGACCGAGCTTGCGCGGATCTCATACTATGCAGTGACCAAGCTTAATAAAACCGAATCACTCTATGAGAGATGTACCTGCTATGCCTTGGACCACGAGGATGAGACGGGGGAGAAGCTGTCGCGCTTTCTTGAAATGCTCGACGATTTCAGGCAGAAGAAAACCAAGCTGTCCGTGTCAGAGCTGATCTATGACGCACTCGTTGCTACCGGGTATCTTGACTATGTGACAGCCATGCCGCAGGGATCCGCAAGACGCGCAAATTTAGAAAAGCTTCTTTCTCTGTCGCGCGAGTTTGAGGACGGGTACTATAAGGGATTGTTTCATTTCCTCAGATACATGGACCGCCTGGAGCTTTCCGAGCAGGATCCCTCGGCGGCGGAGAGAGGCAATGTGACGGGGAATGTCGTTACCATCATGACCATGCATAAGAGCAAGGGCCTTGAGTATCCGGTCTGCTTTGTGTCGGCGCTCGGAAAACAGTTCAACGTAAAGGATACGCAGCCGCAGATCCTGATCAGCAGTGATGACTACGTGGCATCGAGCATCTTTGATCTTTCGGGAAGATACAGACACAGTTCGTTTATGCGGGATGTATTTGCTCAGCTCTCGAAAACGGAGCTTCGGGCGGAGGAGATCCGGATCTTATATGTGGCGCTGACCAGGGCAAGAGAAAAGCTGATCCTGACCGGTGTGGTAGGTGATCTGACACATGAAAAAGAGAGTGTGGCGGGTAAGACCGGCGGTGCGTCGGGCTTGCTTCCCTACGGATTCCGGCTGTCGGCAAAGTCGCCTATCGAGCTTTTTCTTGCATGCCTGCCGGGGCTTACTTCGGATGTGCCTGTCAGGGTTTATGAGCACGACTATGAAGAGCTTACCGCGCTTTCCGTAAAGCGGGCGGTGAAAAACGGCTACACGCTTGCGGAGCTTGCCGCGCTTGCAAAAGAACTTGATAAATCAAAAACTTATGATAAAATGGAGGCTGCGGATTTATTCAGATATCCCTACGCGGCAGCAGTCGGCTGTCCGTCCAAGCTCTCGGTTTCCGAGATCAAACGGAGGATGGCTGAGGAGCTTCCCGATGAACAGCCGTCGACGGAGTTGATCGGGCAGGAGGCTGAACCGGGGAAGCCGGAGGGCTTAAGCGGCGCGCAGCGTGGGACACTGGTGCACCGGTTTATGGAGCTGCTTGAGTTTCGGTCGCTTCCGAAGGAAGAAGCGGAGCTTTCCGAAACCTTAGCCCGCATACTGGAGGAATTGATCAAAACAGAGGTCTTCTCGAAGGAGGAGGCAGAGGCCGTCAACCTGAAAAAAATCGGACGATTTCTTTGCTCGCCGCTCGGAAAACGTATGCAGACGGCGGCAGAGAAGGATGTATTGTTTAAGGAACGACAGTTTTCCGCAGGCTTTTCGGCGAGCGAGATCTGCGGCGGCAGCGAGGGAGTCTCGCCGGAGGATATCGTGGTGGTACAGGGTATCATCGATGCATATTTTTTGGAGGGAGATGACATCGTGCTGATGGATTACAAGACCGATCACGCGGATGCCGAGTCTCTGATAAACCGTTATCACGGACAGCTAGATTATTACGCAAAGACACTTGAACGACTGACCGGGAAGACCGTGAAGGAAAAGCTGATCTACAGCTTTCACCTTAACACGGAGATCCCGCTTTGACATAGGATCAACAGAAAGGAAAGAAACATGGGAAGAAACGAAGAGGAAAAGGAAGGCATCACACTTTTGGGAAGCGACGAGAACAACTATCCGGAGGGCTATGCGCCGGAGGTGCTTGAAACCTTCCCCAATATGCACAGAGATCATGACTATTTTGTAAAGTTTAACTGTCCGGAATTTACCAGTCTCTGCCCCATCACGGGTCAGCCGGATTTTGCGACGATCTATATCTCCTACGTGCCGAACAAGCGCATGGTGGAGAGCAAATCATTAAAGCTCTATCTGTTCGGCTTCAGAAATCGCGGAGATTTCCATGAGGACTGCGTGAACATCATCATGAAGGATCTGATCGCGCTGATGGATCCGAAGTATATTGAGGTGTGGGGAAAGTTCCTGCCCCGCGGCGGGATCTCCATCGATCCCTTCTGCAATTACGGACAAAAGGGAACCATGTGGGAGAAGGCTGCCACGGAGCGGCTGATGTACCACGATATGTATCCGGAAAAGGTGGATAACAGATAGTATCATGGTTACCAGAAGAACAAAGGAAGAATATGAGGCCTGTGTGCGGTACATTTCCGAGACACCGAAGTTCACGGGCGGAAGAAATAAATCGGGAAACGACAATTTGTCTAAAGTATTAGACATCTTGGGCAACCCACACAGAAAGATCAAATGCATTCACGTGGCTGGGACGAACGGAAAGGGCTCGACCGTACAGATGATCAAATGTCTGCTCACGGAATGCGGCTTTTCGGTGGGAACCTTTACGTCTCCCCATCTTGTGCGCATCAACGAGCGGATCGCTCTCTGCGAAAAAACCGAGGAAGGCTTTTCCGAGAACATGATTTCGGATGAGGATTTCGTGAACTGCTTTGATCTTGTAAAAAGAGCTGTGGAGGAATCCGAGAAAACGGAAGGACTTCCGCTTTCCTATTTTGAATTTCTCTTTACGCTTGCTGCGGTTTATTTTGCCGATGCCTGCGAGAAAACGCCGGATTATGTGGTTTGGGAGACCGGGCTCGGCGGCAGGCTGGATGCAACAAACCTCGTGGCACCGGAGGTCTGCGTGATCACGCAGATCGGGATCGATCACACGAAATATTTAGGTGAGACGATCAAAGAGATCGCCTTTGAAAAAGCGGGGATCCTGAAGGAAAACATACCGGTGGTATATCTGACCGGGAGCGCCGAGGCGGACAGCGTGATAGAAGAGCGGGCAAGGGAGCTTTCCTGCCCGATGTTCGGCGGGGAAAGCATGAAGCGCGAGATCCTTTCCGCCGGAGAAAACAGTATGGAGTTTTCACTGGTCGGAGGATCCGAGAGTTACGGACCGCTCAGTCTTTCCAATCAGGCGGCACCCTACCAGGCGGACAATTGCTGTGCTGCCGTCATGGCTGTCAATCTGATCCTGAAAAACGGAGAGAGACTGACAGGAGACCGGATAAACGGCGCGCTCTCCCGTTTTTCCTTTGCGGGAAGAATGGAACGGCTCGGCGCGCATCTCGTACTCGACGGCGCACATAATCTCCACGGTATCAAACGCTTCTGCGAAGCGGTGAAGGGCTGCTACCGGGATAAGGGCGTACGGCTTTTGTTCGGCGTGGCCTGTGACAAGAACTATGAGGAAATGATCGGGCTTCTTTCTGAGGAGCTTGAGATCAAATGCTGCTATGTGACCGAGCTGAACGGAGACCGGGCGCTTTCTGCTCCGTTTGCCGCTGCACTTTTTCGCTCGCACGGCGTCAGCGTCTATGAGAGTGAGAGCATCGAAGACTGTCTGGAAAAGGGCTACGGAGATGCACTCCGAAGTGACGATATTTTGTTCTGCGTCGGATCGCTGTATCTGATCGGAAGCATAAAGGAGTTGATCAGGAATGATAAATTTTGAGGAAGAGCTTGCAAGGTTTTCTCCGATCCCGGAGGTAAACCAGACGCAGGATGCCATTTACAATAATGATCTTAAAGACCTGTCCGATATCGTGTCGCAGGTGACGGCGGAGCTTCTTGCCAAGGAGCCCGTATCAAACAGCGTTGTGAGGAGATGACCATGGCGACTGCTAGACCGGTGCTGTGCCCCAGCTGCGGGGCGCACGTGATGAAAAACGGATATTGTTCACAGTGCGGGATGAATCTCTATGTGCTGAAAAAAGCCTACAACACCTCGAACTATTATTACAATCTTGCGTATGACAAAGCATGCGCCAGAGATCTTTCGGGTGCGGTGGACTTCCTTTTGCTGTCGCTTCGCTACAACAAGAAAAACGTGAGAAGCCGCAATCTGATCGGTTTGATCTACTACGAGATGGGCGAGGTGGTCAAGGCTCTGGCTCACTGGATCATGAGTGCAAATTACAAGCCGGAGAAGAATCTTGCGGTGCGTTACCTAAAGGCACTCAGGAAGGATCCGGAACGTCTGGATGCCGTAGATCGGATCGCGAGGAAGTTTAATATGGCGCTTGCCTATGCGGAAAGCGAAAACTATGACCTTGCCATCATGCAGTTGAAAAGTGCCATCTCGGATAATCCGCATTTTGTGCAGGGTTACCTGTTGCTGTCGCTCCTCTACATCCATGCGGGAAACTATGAGAAGGCGCGCGTGGCACTTCGCCGCGTGTTAAAGATCGATAAGGCGAATCCGCTTGCGCTGCATTATCTGCGCGAGATGGGGACCTCGGACGAGATCATCATCCGCATGCGCAGCGAGTCCATCGAGAACGACGGACTCCTGTCCGATGTACTGCTCTCCGAGGAGGGACGCGAGGACGATCAGCTCTCCGTGAAAAAGCCGGAGAAGAAAAAGCCGATCTTCCAGGAGATCAAGGCAAAGAAAAACGAAAACGTGGTGCGGACGGGAGATTACTCCCAGATCAGTCTGGCGAAGTATTCCGGACTCTATGTGTTTGTGGGGCTGGTCCTCGGCGTGCTGCTGTTTTATTTTATCGTCATGCCGGGACAGACCAGAAAGCAAAAGAGCGAGAACGAATCGATGGTGAAAAGCTACAGCGAGGAGCTCTCGGATAAGAACGCGAAGATCAGCGAGCAGGAGAGTGAGATCGAACGCTTAAAGGGTGAGCTTGAGAATAAGGAGCTGGCCATTGCGACAGCCGGTGATGCGGCGATGCCGGATTACTCGGATGTGCGGGGCGGCATGTCGGATGAAGACCTGGAAAAAATGGTCGAAACGGAATGATCAAATACATTATGTAAACCGAAAGCGGAGGCTGAAAATGCCTCCGCTTTTTCTTTTTGACTAAATCGAACTAAAAGTTCGATAAATGAATAAACGGTATAATAAACGCATAAAAGGTACGATAAATGTAATAAAAGTTAAAA
Source organism: uncultured Lachnospiraceae bacterium (assembly GCA_902783015.1). GTDB lineage: Bacteria > Bacillota > Clostridia > Lachnospirales > Lachnospiraceae > Coprococcus_C. Next base: position 4,401 of record CACZPL010000092.1, on the reverse strand, counting down.
AAATAAAATTATAGTTGCAAAATCATACCTATAGTTGTATAATGTGCATATTGGTGGTGCTTTGCACCGAAATGAGAGAGGAAGCTATGGGAGCCAGGAAAAAGGAAGCACTCGAACGCTTTAATCGGGATAATATCCTGACGGCGGCGAAGGAGCTGTTTGAATTAAACGGGATCGAGCATACCACAATGGATGACATCGCCAGACAGGCGGACTACAGCAAGTCGACGATCTACGTTTATTTCAAGAGCAAGGAAGATATCTACAATTCCATTGTGAGTGATTACATGAGTCTGCTGACGCAGGATATCGAGCTTTCTCTGGCGTCACAGCAGGACTTCAAGAAATCCTACCTGGCCATGTGCAACTGCCTGGCGGATTTTCACAGCAGGTATCCGAAGTATTACGCCAGCCTGCTGGGGGAGGAAAAGACGACCAACGCAAAGAAGGGGACGGGGCAGAAGGCGGATCTGGTGCTGGATCACTCGTTGGAAGCGCTGATCGATGCGTTGCTTGAAAAGGGTGTGAAACAAAAGAAGATACCTCCGAACAGGAAGAACAGACAGACGATCATTTATCTTTGGTCGGGTGTCAGCGGAATCATCCGTGTTGCGGACAAACGCAGAGAGGGGCTTGAGAAGTATTGCGGACTCTCAAGGGAAAAGTATTTGAGTTACGCGTTTGAACTGTTTTATCAGTCGCTGATCGGGGGGTAAGATCCATGTTGCTTAAGGAAATCGACGCAAGCTACGGCCTGCGCGGGAAAACGAATTATATATTCTACATGTCGGAGATGGAGGAGCTCCCGACAAACGGTCATTTCAGAAAGATGGACCGGAGTAAGGAGGTCTGCAGGCAGCTGGCCGGCAACATCAAGGATGTCAGGGTGATGAAGTATTCCGAGTACGGTGGGGAACGTCTGGATGCCGCAAGTGTGGGAATCGTCTTCCCGGCGCACAGCTGGGGGATCAGTCTGGCGGTATTTGCTTTCATCAATCATCTGAAGCTTACCACGGGAGCTTACGTCTATGCGGTAGCCCTCGGAGAGAAGATCTCGGCAGACTCCGAAGCCTCGGTGAACCGCGGCATAAAACCGTTGATGCAGTTTATCGAGCTCTTTGAAAGAAGAACCATGGGGCATACGTCGGATATCTACGTGCGCTGCAGCGATATCAGAAGAAGCAAGACGGAAGTGATCGAGGACGGACGCTATCACAACAAGGCGGAGCGGGAGGAGATCTCACTCGTTCTTGAAAGCATGCTCTTCGTGAACAGAAAGAACCTGATGGACAGGAAATATTTAAGCGACAGAAGCCTGGATGTCAGCCTGGCGGATGCCGAGGCCATGTACGAATCCATCAATTTAAGAGCAAGAAAACGTGCGGAGGATAAAACCTACGCAGAGAAGTTCGCCTTCCGCCGGGAGGAGCGCCCGGTGGTGCAAAAAGCATCTGCGCAGGCGGCAGCAAGACCTGCGGTGCACATGGGAAATGTCTTTTTGGACGAGGATATCTGGAGCGGCGTGAGACTCCGGGGAGTTGTCTAAAAAAAGACGGTGTATACTTGTATTTCATATGGTTGTCTGCTATAATACATTAGTTATGGCAGACAATCATTTTGTTTGGACATCAGGAGGCAAAACATGGGATACTCAAATGCTGAGATCAAAAAGAAAAAGGAAAGACTCGTCTCTAAGACGCAGAGATACAGCAGAAAGGTTTTGATCAACATTTTCAAGGGCGTTTTGGTCGTGCTTGTCGCTCTGATCATCGCGGGAGCCGGGGTCGGCTTCGGTATGTTCAAGGGCATGATCGACAATGCGCCGGACATCAATACCATCAATGTGGTTCCGAAGGGATACCGTACCACGATCCACGAGGGCTACAAGGACATGACGGTGTCCACCATCGACTCCAACCGTGAGTACATTTACTACGAGGATATTCCGAAGGACTGCGTGAACGCGTTCGTGGCCATCGAGGACGAGCGTTTCTGGCAGCACAACGGAATCGATATCCGCGGTATCGGCCGTGCGTTTGTGCGCGGTGTGCAGAGCGGAAGCTTTAACGAGGGTGCTTCCACCATTACGCAGCAGCTGATCAAGAACCAGGTATTCAACGTCGGTATGGGTGAGACCACCTTCCTTGACTCCTTAAACCGTAAGGTGCAGGAGCAGTATCTTGCCTTGGAGCTGGAAAAGAAGTACAGCAAGGAAGAGCTGATGGAGTACTACTTGAACACCATCTACCTCGGACGCGGTGCCAGCGGAGTGCAGGCAGCCGCAAATACCTACTTCGGCAAGGATATTCAGGATCTGACCATGTCCGAGATCGTGACGATCGCCGGCATTACGCAGAACCCGTCCAAGTACGATCCGGTGCTGATGCCCGAGGAGAGCGCGAAGCGCCGCCGCGTGGTATTAAAGAAGATGCTCGACCTCGAGTACATCTCGCAGGCAGATTATGAGTTCGCGCTGGCGGATGACGTGTTTGCCCGCATCGAGCTGAACAATGAAAAGAAGCTCGAGGAGGGAGATGTCAACACTTACTATGAGGATACGATCCTTGACAAGCTTCGCGATGATTTCATGGAGCTTTACGGGATCAACGAGACCCAGGCCGTGAATCTGATCTTCACCGGCGGTTTCGATGTGTATTCCGTGGAGGACCACGAGATCACGAAGATCTGCGAGGGTGTGATCAATAACTCCGATGATTACTTCGGATTTTCAAGATATGGTCTTTCCTACACGCTTTCCATCCTGGATAAGGACGGCGAGACCATGCACAATTATTACGAGGGTCATCTGATCAATTACTTCTGTGACCTGACGGGAAATGACAAATACGACAACATCTACGATTCCGAGGCGGAGGCCCGCGCGGCAGCGGATCAGTTCAAGGAGGCGAAGCTCCTTGCAACGGGCGGTAAATTCGTGGATGAAAACATATCCATCACGCCGCAGCCGCAGTTCTCCTTCACGATCATGGATTACCATACCGGTTATGTGAAGGCCATGGTGGGCGGACGTGGAAAGAAGACCACCAACCGAGGCTTGAACCGTGCCACGGACTCTGCGAGACAGCCGGGTTCCTGCTTCAAGATCCTGGGTGCGTACCTGCCCTTCTTTGACAGGGACATGGGCGGTCTGGTAACGCCATTTGACGATGCACCTTTCAAGTATGAAAACGGAAACGAAGTCAAAAACTGGTACGGCGGCTATCGTGGTCCTTCCACGGCCCGACAGGGTATCCAGGACTCGATGAACATTTTGGCCGTGAAGGTCATCACCCAGGTGACACCCGAGGTGGCCTACGATTACGTCACGAGCATGGGTATCACGACCCTTGTGGATGAGGAGATCGATGAGTACGGGCAGCTGTACTCCGACAAGACCCAGTCCATGGCGCTCGGCGGTCTGACCTACGGTGTGACGACCTACGAGATGGCGGGCGCTTACGGCGCCATCGCAAACGGCGGTATTTATGTAAAACCCGTGGTGTACAGCCACGTGACGGATCACGACGGAAACGTGATCATCGATAATAGAAACCCGAGCAGCCTGAAGACCACAAAACGCGTGATCAAGGCGACCACCGCATGGCAGCTGATCGACGGTATGAAGTCGGTGGTGGAAGCCGGTACCGGTACTCCCACCAAGATGAGAACCGGTATCACCTGCGCCGGTAAGACCGGTACGGCCAGCAACGATTACGACCTCTGGTTCTGCGGTATGACACCGTATTACTGCGCAACGATCTGGATGGGTTATGACTCCAACCGTTCCATGGAAGGACTCGGCAGTGTGCATGAGGTGATCTGGAGAGATATCATGGATCAGATCGCAACCATGGAGGGACAGGATCCATCCCTGGATATCATGGAGCGTCCGGAGGGCATCACCACGATCTCACTCTGTAAGAAGACCGGCCTGCTCCCGGGAGAGGGCTGTGTGAAATGTACCGACTACATCGCCGAGGCAGCGATCCCGACCAAGCACTGTACGGGACATGAGACCATCAAGTTCTGTAAGGAGTCTAAGAAGCTTGCAAACGAGGCATGCCCGGAGAAGGTGGAGTTCCAGCTTGAGATCGATGAGGAGACAAAGGAGAAGAAGCTGACGGCGCTTGACGGAACCGATGCGCCGGAGGAATACAAGTATACCGAGGAGCACTGCGACATCCACAAGGACGACGGCTTTAAGGTGGACACCGTAGCAGGAGAGGGCGGAACCATCTCGCCGGGTGCAAAGGACCTGAAAAAGGGTGCGAACTTCACGGTCTACATCACGCCGAATCCGGGATACCGAATTAAGGACGTGACCGTAAACGGTGCGAGCATCGGCGCGCAGTCACAGGTTGAGCTCAAGAACATCACGGAGAATATGATCGTGGCAGCTGT
>CACZPL010000091.1 GCA_902783015.1 uncultured Lachnospiraceae bacterium | reverse complement strand
CCGCCCGCCTCACACTGGAGGGTCTGGGCAAAGACGCGCGCAAGCATCTTTTTCCCGCTGTCGGCTTCGCCGCTGATGATGTAGGCATGGCTGACCTTTCCCTGCTCTATGCTGCTTTTCATATGTTGTATGATATCCTCATGTCCGACAATGCTTTTGAAGTTCATGCCATGCACCTCCTTTCAACGCGTTTATATAGTATATCGAATTTACGTTGAGATATCAAGTAGCATTCCGCGGATATCGTCGATTTTGCCGAGGATCGCGAGATGATCCTTCTCGTCCTTCATCAGCTCATCGGCCAGCTCGTCCAAGGTTTTATCTACCTCACGGATGATGCCGTACACGCGGTGGCGTCCTCTTCTGTCAAGGAAGTTCTCCCTGGAAAACTCATGGGAGTTTGCCGCGATCTCGTTCATGAATTCCTTGATCGAGGTGCGGTACTTTTTCATGTCCTTGATGTCCATGTGCTTGGCGATCTTTTGGCCCTGCTCCTCGATGTCTTTCATAAGGGAGGTGAGCTTGTCTCTGAGCTCGCCCTTGTCGAGGCTTTTGATCAGGGTGAATTTGAAGTTTTCGTCGGTGGCGGCAGCGTCATTTTTGGGGGCTTCCATTTGCGTGAGCTGCTGCAGCTGGCTGACCTTAAGTTCCATGGGCTCACTTCCTTTCTTTGTATTTTTATTTCAGTGACGGTTGTATTTACATATATACTCTCTTCGGTGACGGTTGTCGACATACATATATACCGCTCGACGCGCTCCCGCTCCGTTCACAACGCAACGGTACTAAATTCGTACTTCGCAAGCTCGTACTCATTAAGTGCCGGCGTTGCTCAAGGGTCTCGCTATAATATATGTATGTCGACACCCTGCGTGGGGCAGGGGGAATACATATGTAAATACAACCTGTTGTTAAAATACGGTTTCTACGAGTTCTACAATCCTGCTGTGAATATCCCGAATCGGAAGTGTCGCATCCACTGTCTTTATGCGGTCCGGGGCCAGCTTTGCGAGGTCACGGTAGCCTTGGGCAACCTTTTCGTGGAAAGAGGAGGCCTCCTGTTCCATGCGGTCGAGGTCCTTTTGATCCTTCTTTCTGGCAATGCCGACGGATGCGGGAAGGTCAAGGTGGATCGTCAGCTGAGGGAGAACACCTTCCGTAGCATAGGCGTTCAATTTGTAGATCTCGTCGACGCCGAGGCCGCGGGCAATTCCCTGGTACACGGCAGAGGAGTCCACGAAGCGGTCACAAATGACCGCACGTCCGGCCTCAAGCGCGGGCAATATCACCTCATGCATGAGCTGCGCACGGGCGGAGGCATAGAGAAGTGCCTCAGTCATGTATCCCATAGCCTTGTTTGCGGGATCGAGCAGGATCTCGCGGACCTGCTCACTGATCTTTGTTCCGCCGGGCTCTCTGGTCACCAGACAATCGTAGCCCTTATTCTCCAAGTATTCCTTTAGTAACGCGATCTGCGTACTCTTTCCCGACCCGTCCGGGCCTTCGAAGCTGATAAAAATGCCGTTCATACTTCCTCATTCTTTATATCGGATTTAGGGGACGGTTCCTTAGGAACCGTCCCCTAAATCTTATTACTTTTTCGTGAGTGCCAGTCTTACGACCGCACGCTTTAATGCAAGTTCTGCACGGTTCTGATCCATGGCACTTTCCTTGATACGCCGCTCTGCGCGGACCTTAGCCTCCTCGGCGCGATGCACATCGATCTCCTCCGGCCATTCCACGCTCTCTGCGAGCATCTTGATGGAATCGCCTAAGATCTCCGCAAAGCCCGAGTGCAGTGCCGCTTCCTTCTCGCCCTCATCGGTTTTCAGCTTTAACACGCCGGGTGCGATCACCACGGTCATGGGTATATGCCGCGGATACACGCCGATGATGCCTTCGATGGTATTGAACTCCGCAAAGCTCACATCTCCGGCAAAGAAGGTACGGTCAGGCGCTATGATATTGACTTTCATCTTTGCATCTGCCATTTGAGTCTCCTATTTCTTATCCTTTACCTTGGCAAGCACATCGTCGATGCTGCCGCAATTCAGGAAATAGCTCTCCGGAATATCGTCATGCTTACCGTCCAGGATCTCTTTGAAGCTCTGGATGGTCTCGGTGAGCGGTACATATTTTCCGTCTAATCCGGTAAACTGCTCTGCCACATGGAAGGGCTGAGACAGGAAACGCTGGATCTTTCTGGCTCTTGCCACCACGATCTTGTCGTCTTCGGAGAGCTCATCCATACCGAGGATTGCGATGATATCCTGCAGTTCCTTGTACTTCTGAAGGATCTCCTGTACGCCGCGGGCCACCTTATAGTGATCCTCGCCCACAACGCGCGGGTCAAGGATACGGGAGCTTGACTCAAGCGGATCCACAGCCGGATAGATACCCAGCTCCACGATGGAACGTGAAAGCACCGTCTTTGCATCCAAGTGTGCGAAGGTCGTCGCCGGCGCCGGGTCTGTCAAGTCGTCGGCAGGCACGTAAACCGCCTGCACGGAGGTGATGGAACCGTTCTTGGTGGATGTGATACGCTCCTGGAGTGCACCCATCTCCGTCTGCAGTGTGGGCTGATAACCCACTGCGGAGGGCACACGTCCGAGAAGTGCGGACACCTCGGAACCTGCCTGTGTGAATCGGAAAATATTATCGATGAAAAGGAGCACGTCCTTTCCGACTTTATCTCTGAAGTACTCTGCCATCGTAAGACCGGTAAGTCCCACACGCATTCTTGCCCCCGGCGGCTCGTTCATCTGACCGAACACCATGGTCGTCTTGTTGATAACGCCGGATTCTATCATTTCGTAATAAAGGTCGTTACCCTCTCTGGTACGCTCACCTACACCGGTGAACACGGAATAACCGCCGTGCTCCGTTGCGATGTTCGTGATGAGCTCCTGGATGAGCACCGTCTTACCTACACCTGCACCACCGAAAAGTCCGACCTTACCACCCTTCTGATAGGGGCACAGAAGATCGACCACCTTGATACCGGTCTCTAAGATCTCGGTCTCTGTGGACTGCTCGGAAAACTCCGGAGCTTTTCTGTGAATGGGAAGGTAGGTTTCCACCTTCGGTGCGGGCTTCTCGTCTATGGGGTTTCCGAGCACATTGAACATACGTCCCAAGGTCTCTTCACCCACCGGAACCATGATCGGCGCCCCGGTGCCCACAGCCTCCATACCGCGCACCAGACCGTCGGTCGGCCCCATCGCGATACAGCGAACCGTGTCGTCCCCAAGGTGCTGTGACACCTCGGCAACCAGGGTATCCCCGTTTTCCCGCTTGATCGTAATGGCATCGTAGATCTCGGGCAAATTCCCGTCGGGGAACTTGGCATCGATCACGGCACCAATGATCTGGGTAATCTTTCCTACATTCGTATCTGCCATTTTTTTCTCCTCTTATAAATAATAAGACTACTGAACGGCGTCCGCACCCGCAATGATCTCTGTGAGCTCCTGCGTGATGGCGCCCTGTCTTGCTCTGTTATAGCTAAGCTCCAAGGATGCGATCATATCCTCGGCATTGTTCGTTGCAGAATCCATCGCCTGCATACGCGCACCGTTTTCACTGGCAACCGCCTCCAACAGCGCACCGAAGATGATGTTGCTCATGTACTTCGGGATCACCTGATCGAGAACGGTCTCATCATCCGGCTCAAAATTCATCAAGAGCTTGTCATCCGCCACATTGGTGGTGTCGAAATCCTCCGGATTGATGGGGAGCAGCTTGATGATACGCGGCTCCTGTGTCACCGTGTTCTTGAAGTTGGTGTAAGCCAGATAGATCTCGCCGATCTCCCCCTTCTCGAACCTGGTCAGAAGCTGCTTCGTGAGCTCGGTGGCATCCGCAAAAAGCGGTGCATTGATCACCTCGGAATTATCCTGATATATGTTGAATCCCTTGCGTCTTAATCCTTCGATTCCCTTCTTTCCGATGGCATACACAAAGGTGTCCTCCTTCGGGAGTCCGGATGCGATCACGGTCTTTACCACATTGCTGTTGTAACCGCCGGCCAAGCCTCTGTTTGATGTAATGCAGATCACGGCCTTCTTCCTACTCTCGCTCTCGCGGATGAACCGGTGATCCACATTCTGTGTCTTTGCAAGGATGGAGCAGATGGTATCGTAGAGCATATTTAAATATGGTTTGTTACTTTCAGCCTTCTGCCGAGACTTCTGAAGCTTGACTGTCGCCACCAGCTTCATGGCCTTGGTGATCTGCTGCGTACTCTGGACGCTTTCTTTGCGCCGCTTAATGTCTCTCATTGACGCCATATGATTTATCTCCCATTAAAAGTTCTCTTTGAAACCTTCAATCGCCTTCGACAGCATGCTGTCAAGCTCATCACTGATCTTCTTCTCCGTGCGGATCTTCTCGAAGATCTCCGGATATTTGGTATCGATAAACTCAAAGAGTCCGCTCTCGAACTCTGCGATGCGCTCCACCGCAATATCGATCAGATACTTCTTTGTCGCTGCGAAGATGATCACAACCTGACGTTCCACCGGCATGGGTGCGTACTGCGGCTGCTTCAAGATCTCACGGATGCGCTCGCCCTGTGCAAGCTTCTCCTTGGTATCCGCATCGAGCTCGGAACCGAACTGCGAGAATGCAGCCAGCTCTCTGAACTGCGCGAGCTCCACACGGATCGGGGCAGCAAGCTTCTTCATAGCGCCGATCTGTGCCGCACCACCCACTCGGGATACGGAAAGACCCGCGTTTACAGCCGGACGGAAGCCGGAGTTGAACATCTCTGTCTCCAGGTAGATCTGACCGTCGGTGATGGAGATCACGTTGGTCGGAATATAGGCAGACACGTCGCCTGCCTGCGTCTCGATGATGGGGAGTGCCGTTAAGGAACCGCCGCCGAGTTCATCATTTAATTTTGCCGCACGCTCAAGCAGTCTTGAGTGCAGATAGAATACATCGCCGGGATAAGCCTCGCGCCCCGGCGGTCTGCGGAGCAGCAAGGACAGTGTACGGTATGCCGTAGCGTGCTTGGATAAGTCATCGTAAATGATCAGCACGTCCTTGCCTGCTTCCATCCACTCCTCGCCCATTGCGCAGCCCGAGTAGGGTGCGATGTACTGCAGCGGTGCCAGCTCGCTGGCGGTAGAAGCCACAACCGTAGTGTAGCTCATTGCGTCGTATTCGTTTAAGGTCTTAACGATGTTTGCAACCGTGGAAGCCTTCTGTCCGATGGCCACATAGATGCAGTACACGTTCTGACCCTTCTGGTTGATGATCGTATCGATGGCAAGCGCCGTTTTACCTGTCTGGCGGTCGCCGATGATCAGCTCTCTTTGTCCGCGTCCGATGGGCACCATGGCATCGATCGCCTTGATACCGGTCTGAAGCGGTGTATCCACGGACTTACGGGAGATAACGCCCGAAGCCACTCTCTCGATCTGTCTGGTCTTTGTCGTCTCGATGGGGCCCTTGCCGTCAATGGGCTGTCCGAGTGCATTGACAACTCGTCCGAGCAGCGCGTCGCCGACGGGAACCTCAACCACACGTCCCGTGGTCTTTACCGTATCGCCTTCATTTATGTTCTTGCTATCGCCGAGCAGCACGGCACCAACGTTGTCCTCCTCGAGGTTTAAGACCATGCCGTAAACCTCGCCGGGGAACTCGAGGAGCTCGCCCTGCATGGCGGAGAGAAGACCATGAACACGCACGATACCGTCTGCAACCTGAATAACCGTACCGACAGCCGAAGTCTCAAGCTTTGTATGATAATTCTTGATCTGTTCCTTGATCACGGAACTGATCTCTTCCGGTTTCAAATTCATGGACTACTAACACCTTCTTTCTTCTAGCCTTTCGCCAGAGATCTCGACAGCTTCTCAAGCTTTGTCTTCAAGCTGCTGTCACAGACTCTGTCGTCTATCCGGATCACGAGACCGCCGAGAAGCGAAGGGTCTACCTTGTAGCCCGCTTCCACACTCCTGTAGCTTGTGGTCTCGATCAGTTTCATCTCGATGGCTGCCTTCTGCGCCGAGGTAAGCTCCACGGCACTTGTGATCAGGGCAAGCCCGATGTTCTTATGTTTTTTCACGCGTCTTATGAAGTATTCCAGCACACGGAGGATGTCCGCGCCATGGTCCTTTGCGACCATCGTTGCAAACAAGCCCGTGATCTCGTCCGAGGTCCTGCCGGAGAAGGTGTTCTCGATCACCTTCTGCTTCTCCGCCTTGTCGATCTGCGGATGCTCGAATAAGGAGAGCAGCTCCTTGTTTTCCCGCAGCACCGGCAGAAGCGCCATCGCCTCTTCATAAAGACCGTCGATCTTGTTTTCTTCAAGCGCGAGTGCAAAGAGTGCATCGCCGTAGGTTGTATCTACTTGTTTAGCCATGTATCCTCACCCATTTCCTGAAGCGTTTCATCGATCAGGGCCTGCTGCTTTTTCTCATCCATCTCGCCTGCCACAAGCTTTCCTGCCATGACGGTTGCGACACCGATGATCTCCTGCTTCACCTCATCTTTTACTCTGCTCTTTTCAAGCTCAGCCTCGCGGTTTGCGGTCGAGATGATGCGGCCGGCCTCTTCTCTCGCCTCGGCCACGATCTTCTCTTCGTTCTTGACAGCCTTCTTACGCGCCGCGTCGAGGATCTCACCCGCTTCGGTATCCGCCTGCTTGATCCGCGCATCGTAATCCGCTTTCAGCTTCGCCGCTTCCGCTTTATCATTTTCCGCGCTCTGAATATCCTGCTGTATCTTGTTTTGTCTGTCCTCAAGCACTTTTCTGACCGGGTTGATCAGGATGTACGAAAGGAAGATGAACAGCAAGAATACAGCAAGTCCCTGAACGCATACATCAAACAGAAGCTGTGCATCAAGACCGAAGATACGTCCTTCCTCTTCGGCAGCAAGCAGCATCGCGCTTCCGCTTATGAATGTGTTAATTCCGATTCCTGCCACTATGAGTCCTCCTCATCCTTATTTTCCGAAAGGCTTAACGAACATCAGAAGAAGTGCAACAACGAGGCCGTAAAGACCTGTTGTCTCCGCAACTGCCTGGCCGAGGAGCATGGTAGACATGATGTCACCCTTTGCACCCGGGTTTCTTCCCACTGCAGATGCGCCGTAGCCTGCTGCAATACCCTGGCCGACACCGGGGCCGATACCTGCGATAACCGCAAGACCTGCGCCGATTGCTGAACATGCACCGATTAATCCGTCAATATGAATATCCATTTT
>CACZPL010000090.1 GCA_902783015.1 uncultured Lachnospiraceae bacterium | reverse complement strand
GATCAACAGCATCATCGGCGCCATCACGGAAAACAAGGAGAAGATCCTTTCCGCATCCTACGGTGTCGGCAACAGCTTGATGAACGGATTCTTGGGCATCGTGCTGGCCATCTACTTCCTGTACGGAAAGGACTACATCTTAAACGGAAGCAACCGTTTTGCACAGGCGGTCTTCACAAAGAGACAGTACAATGCGGTTTCCGAGTTCCTGCGGCGCTGCAATGCCATCATGGTGCGCTACATCGCCTTTGACCTGATCGACGGTTTGGTGGTCGGCATCGTGAACTGGATCTTCATGCTCTGCACCGGTATGCCGTATGCGGTGCTGATCTCCGTGGTCGTGGGCGTCACCAACCTGGCGCCGACCTTCGGTCCCATGGTGGGAGCCGTCATCGGCGGATTCATTTTGCTCTTGGCAAACCCGTGGTATTCCTTCTTCTTCCTGCTGTTTACGGCCATCCTGCAGACAGTGGATGCCTACATCATAAAGCCGAAGCTTTTTGGCGACCAGCTCGGTGTGTCCTCGGTACTGATCCTCGTGTTCATCATCGTGGGCGGCAAGATGTTCGGCGTGGTCGGCGTGCTTCTTTCCATTCCGTGCGCGGCCATCGCGGATTTCTCCTACCACGAGTTCTTTATCGAGCGGATCGAAGAGAAGAAGCGAATGCGTGAGCTCGCGGAGGAGGTAGAGATCGCGGAGGAGCGCGCCCAGGAGCAGAAACTCAAAGCGGAGCTTGATAAGCTGCAGGCTGAGAATGCCGCGGCAGAGAATAAACAGACAAAAAAGACAGGAAAGAGATGACAAACCATGCCGATCAAGATAGATAATGACCTGCCGGTCAAAAAGATCCTTGAAAAAGAAAACATCTTCGTGATGGATGAAAACCGTGCCATGAGCCAGGATATCCGTCCTCTGGACATCCTGATCTTAAACCTCATGCCCTTGAAGGAGGATACGGAGCTGCAGCTTCTTCGAAGCCTTTCCAACACACCGCTCCAGGTGAATATCTCCTTTATCCGCACGGCATCCTATGAATCCAAGCATACTTCAAAGTCCCATTTGGAGCGGTTCTACACCGAATTTGACAAGGTAAAGGACAGAAAATGGGACGGACTCATCATCACCGGCGCGCCGGTGGAGCAGATGGAGTTTGAGGAGGTGGAGTACTGGGACGAGCTCACCCAGATCATGCGCTGGTCTGATAAGAACGTGACCTCCACCTTCCACATCTGTTGGGGCGCCCAGGCCGGGCTGTACTACAGATACGGGATCAAAAAGGTTGCGCTTCCGAAGAAGCTTTCCGGTATCTACCCGCAGATCACAAAGCACAAGAAGACGGAGTTGGTCAGAGGCTTTGATGATACCTTCCTGGTGCCGATCTCCAGAAACACGGGCTGTGATGAGGAGGCGATCGCAAGGCACAGGAAGCTCACCGTGGTTGCCTACTCCGAGGAGACGGGTTCCTGTCTGATCATCGGGGAACACGGCAAGCATATCTTCGTGACGGCGCATCCCGAGTACGATACCGTGACGCTTGACAAGGAATACAACCGTGATATCAAGCGCGGTTTAAACCCGGATATCCCGGTCAATTATTACCCGGACAACAATCCGGAGAATAAGCCGGTTAAGTCCTGGCGCTGCCACGCAAACACGCTTTATGCAAACTGGCTCAACTACTATGTATATCAGATCACTCCTTACATTTTGGAGGCGGCCGATAAGGACTATGAAAAGGAACGCAGACGTAAAAGGTGATCCATGAGTTTTGTTGAATTTCGTGATGTAAAAAAAATCTATAAAAGCGGAGAGGTTTCCGTTGCCGCTCTGACAGGTGCGAACTTTGAGATCGAGGAGGGCGAATTCTGTGTGATCGTCGGTGCTTCCGGTGCCGGCAAGACCACGATCTTAAATATCCTGGGCGGCATGGACACCCTGAGCGAGGGTCATGTCTTTGTGGACGGCCAGGAAATCTCCGCATTTTCAAAAAAGCAGCTCACAGCATACAGAAGGTATGATGTGGGCTTTGTGTTTCAATTCTACAATCTTGTGCAAAACTTAACGGCACTTGAAAATGTGGAGCTTGCTGCGCAGATCTGTACGGAGCCGCTTCCCGCGGATGAGATGCTCCGGGAGGTGGGGCTGTCCGAGCGTATGAAAAACTTCCCGGCACAGCTTTCCGGAGGAGAGCAGCAGCGCGTATCCATCGCGCGCGCTCTTGCCAAGAATCCGAAGCTCCTTTTATGTGATGAGCCCACAGGCGCGCTTGACTATAACACAGGAAAAGCCGTACTTGCGCTGCTTTCCGACACCTGTCGCAAAAAGGGAAAGACAGTGGTCGTGATCACCCACAACCAGGCGATCACCCGGATGGCCGACCGTGTGATCAAGGTAAAGAACGGTACTGTATCGGATATGCGTCTGAACGATTCACCTGAGGATGTATCAAGCATAGAGTGGTAAACGTATGAAACATGCACTGATCAAATCCACATTACGCGAAATACGCGGCAGCTTCGGCCGCTTTTTTGCTATTTTTGCCATCATCGCTTTGGGTGTTGGCTTTTTTTCGGGTGTCAAGATCACAACTCCGGCCATGATCAAGACCATTGACAATTTCGTACAGGAAAACCAGCTCTTTGATTATCGCCTGGTGTCAACCGTCGGTTGGAGCGAAAAAGAGGTTCAGGCATGTCAGTCGCAGACGGATGTGCGCTATGCCGAGGGCTCCTTTTCCTATGATGTATTGTTTACCGACAGCAAAAATAATGAGCTTGTGATGAAGGTGCACAGCATTTTACCGCATATCAACGGAATAGGCCTGACCGAAGGCCGTATGCCGGAAAAGAAAAACGAGTGCGTGCTCGATGCCAAGCTGACCGACTACCGTATCGGAGATGTCCTGACGGTTTCCGGGGAAAACGAAACCTCCTCGGGAAATGTGCTGAACAGCACAGAGTACACCATTGTCGGATTTGCCAACGCATCTTATTATATCAACTTCGAGCGTGGTACCACATCCCTCGGGAACGGTAAGGTATCCGGCTTTATGTATGTGCCTGAGAAAGCCTTTTCCGGTGACACCTACACAGAGATCTTTGTGCGCTTTGATCAGGATTACAAGATCTATTCGAAAGAGTATAAGGAGTACATCAAATCCCGCGAGGATCAGTGGGAGTCCTACATAGAAGAACTGGCTGCGGATCGATTCTTAAAGATGTCCGTGCTGATCCGCATGATCCAAAACATGGAAGAACCCGAGACCTTCCTGCTGGACAGAAATACCAATATCGGTTATGCCTGCTTCGAGAGCGATTCCCAGATCGTGGGACAGGTGGCACGCGTATTCCCCGTGTTCTTTATCCTGGTGGCGGCACTGGTCTGCATGACGACCATGAGTCGCATGGTGGAAGATCAGCGAAGCGAGATCGGTACCATGAAAGCCCTCGGCTACTCCGATACCGCCGTGATGGGAAAATATCTCTTTTATGCCGGAAGCGCAGCCCTGCTTGGCTGTGTGACGGGCTATATGATCGGGATCGTGTTGTTCCCGCGTGTCATCTGGATGACCTACGAGCTTATGTATTTTGACATGCCGCTTTGCTTCGTCTTTGATGTACGGCTCGCAATCATCTCGCTTGTGGTCTCTATTCTTTGCTCCATCGGGACCACGGTGCTTTCCTGCAATGTGGAGCTTTCCTCGACAGCGGCCACGCTGATGCGGCCTCGTGCGCCGAAGGCCGGAAAGCGTGTTTTCCTAGAGTACATTACATTTATATGGAACAGACTTAAATTCCTGCACAAGGTTTCCGTCAGAAACATCCTTCGCTATAAGCGCAGGCTCTTTATGATGGTGCTCGGCATCAGCGGCTGTACGGCCCTGCTTGTGACTGGCTTTGGATTAAACGATTCCGTTGCCGGTTTTGCGGATATGCAGTTTGATGAGATCCAGGTGGCGGACGCCTCTGTCACCTTTTCGGATGGGAAGGGCAGAAAGCTTCCGACCGGTATCCTTTCCACTATTGAGAGTGTATCAGACAGCCATATGCTCTTATATGAGGGGGCCTGGGATCTTGTGACGGAGGAGAAGGTAAAGAGCATCACCCTTGAAGCTCCGCTTTCTTTCGATGAGATCTCCGGATTTATGAAGCTCCATACCATGGAGGGCAATCCCATTCCGGCACCTGCCGTCGGCGATGCGGTGATCAGCAACAGCATAGCGGAACGCTACAACGTGAAAGTGGGAGATGAGATCCTGCTTCGAAGCGAAGATATGCGGGAGCTTCATGTACACGTTTCCCATGTATTCGAAAATCATGTATACAATTATATCTTCATAGATTACGCGACGATGGAGGACCAGCTGAAGCGTGTCCCGGATGTCAATGCGGTGCTCTTAAATTTCCCGGAAAACACGGATATGAACAAGGCTTCCGCGACCCTGATGAAGGATGACCACGTCAGCTATGTCACGCTGTTTCAGGAATTAAAGACCCGAATCTCAAAGATGATGGACAGCTTAAACTATGTGGTCTTGCTCGTGATCATCTCTGCCGCGGGCCTTGCCTTTGTGGTGATCTACAACCTGACCAATATCAACATCACAGAGCGGATCCGCGAGATCGCGACCATCAAGGTGCTGGGATTCTTCAAGCGGGAAACCTCTTCCTATGTATTTCGTGAAAATGTGGTACTGACCGCATTGGGCATCCTGGTGGGACTGTTCCTTGGCATTTTTCTGCACCGCTTTGTCATGTCACAGATCGTGGTGGACCTGGTGTCCTTCCGCGTGACGGTAAAGCCCGTCAGCTTCCTTTACAGTATCCTGTTTACGCTCCTGTTTAACTTCCTGGTGAGCCTGGTGATGAACGGGAAGCTTGAAAAGATCAATATGGCGGAATCACTGAAGTCGGTGGAGTAGGAGTCGAGATATGGCTGAAAATGAAAAGACTAAAAACAGATTACATTTTCCGTGGCGCGAATTGATCGCGTTTGTGATCACCGCCGTTTGCATGGTCGGACTGCTCGTTGCGGTGGCCAAGATACCGAGAGAGAAGCTTCGCCCACAAATGGAGCGGTCGGCCGATTATTTTTGTGACAGAGCTTTGTACGGTCATGTAATACGTGGCATAAGAGGTACAAAGATCGATCGCTATGCGGATGCGCTACTTTTAAATATTGCATGGAATTACAAAGAGGAAAGCCCACTTCAATCGGTCATGTATTCATTTTTCTATGATGATTATGAAAAAAACAGCAATCAGGATTTTTATGAAACTGTTTATTATTCCTATGCTCCAAATAAAGAATATATGCGATATTGGCACGGCTCAATTTCAATTGTGCGGCCGCTTATGACATTTTTGTCGATCAACGGATTATATATATGGAATGCTGTTTGGTTTTCTGCTTTGACGATTCTGTTGCTGATCATTCTTGTAAAAAACCAAGCTTATACTCCTGCCATAGGATTTTTTGTGGGTTTTATTTTGACATCATCTATGTTTGTTCCGCTTTCGTTAGAGTATACCTGGAATTACCCGGTCATGCTGATTACATCGATTTTGGCTTGTTTGTTTGCCATAAAGAAAAAAGAACAATGGTATGGGGTTTTGTTTCTCTGTGCCGGAATGGTCACAAATTATCTTGATTTTTTGACAACCGAAACCTTAACGCTTACTGTGCCTTTGCTATTGTTGCTTTGGTTTGATCGGGAAAACAGTATTATCAAATCAATAAATGCCGGTGTTGCATGGCTGATTGGTTACGCAGGAGTCTGGATATTGAAATGGATTCTTGCATCCTGTATTCTACATTTGAACGCTATGTCCTATGTTAACAGCCATATAGCGGAGAGACTTGATGATCGAGATAATTATCCGAAATCCTTGATAGCTTATTTATTTAAAACCCTGTTTAGGAACATCAAACTGATGGTGCCTTTTGAGTATGGATTTATCGGATTAATTGTTGGAGT
>CACZPL010000089.1 GCA_902783015.1 uncultured Lachnospiraceae bacterium | reverse complement strand
GTTCCGAGCATATCATCCTGCCCGCCCTTCGGATCGCGGATCCCCACATGAAAGTCCGATCCGTCCGTCTTTTCTCCGAAGATGAGTACGCTGCCGCCACAGGTCACGGTACCGCCCGTGACACTTTTTCCGATCTTCCGATAAGCCAGGTCGAGTGCGTATCCCTTTCCGCAGGCTCCGAGATCAAGGATCATACCCTCTCTGTCAAGGGTTACAGTATCCCTGCCGTCCGAGGCAATATCGTGATCCGCATGAACCGATTCGTAGCGCACGTACCACTGCGCTTCTTGGATCTCATCCTCCGTCGGTACCCGAAAGTTCTCCTGCGTCGCATCCTCAACACCCCACGCATCAGCAAGCGGGCGAATGGTGATGTCTAAAGCGCCCTCACTTGCCTCGCACACGGAAAGTGCAAGGGAAACGGCATCGTAGAGCTCGGCTGACACAGGATAGGGTTTCTTTTCCTTGTAGTCCGCGTTCAGCCTCGCAAGCTCACTGCCCTGCTCACGCCATGAAAGGAGCTCCGTATCGGCCTGTTTGATACAATCTATGGCGCGTCTTCCCGCACTCGGATCACCGCCGTACACGGTGGCCGAAACCGAGGTGCCCATGGCAAAATCGTAGTTCGTACCTCCGGTGAGCGCTTGATCTTTGATCGTATTCGGCCCATCCGCCCTTTTCGTGGCAAGCACAAATACCGCAACTGAGCCTATGGCAAGCAGGATCACTTTGAGCAATCTGATCCAATTCTTTTTCATACCGTCTTTCCCGATTGCGACTTATACCCTGCCATCCGCGCAGCATATTCAAACATGCGCTTTTGCATCTTCTCATAGTCCTTCCCGGTCAGCTCACCCGACGCGTGAAGTTCTTCCAAGCGTTGCTCCGCTTCATCCTTTGCCTTGATCGCAAGGTCCTTGTAATTATTTTCCAGATTGATCTGGATTTCATTCAACGCCGCTTCCATTTCACGGCGCGCTTCCTTTCCTTTTCCCCCAAACATAAGCCGCCTCCTATTACTGACTGCGATTCCGGGATTCTGAGCGTAGCGAAGAATCCTGAAAACATTTTCAGTATATTATAGCAGATTTTAACAAATTATGGTACTATGACTTTATTATATTATACAGCAACAAGGAGTACACCATCATGCTGCTCGCATGTCAGAACATCAATAAAAGCTTCGGCGAAAACACCATATTGCAAGACATCTCCTTCCACATCGAGGACAAGGAAAAGCTCGCCATCGTCGGGATCAACGGATGCGGAAAGACCACGCTGATCAGGATCATCATGAGCGAGGAACCCGCGGATTCCGGTCAGGTCGTGATCGCCAAGGATACCACCGTCGGCTATCTCTCCCAACACGCAGACATTTCCTTCGACAACACGATCTACGCAGAGATGCTTGCCACAAAGCAGCCTGTCATCGACATGGAACGTGAGCTCAGAAGTCTCGAACAGCGCATGCATCACGAAGAAGGCGAAGCCTTAGATAAGATCATGGAGCAATACAACCGTCTGCAAAACGAGTTTGACCGCATCAACGGCTATGCCTACGAGAGCGAGATCACGGGTGTGTTAAAGGGCCTCGGCTTTTCCGCGTCCGATTACGACCGCCATATTGGCACCCTCTCCGGCGGGCAGCGCATGCGGATCGCGCTCGGGCGCCTGCTTCTCACCAGGCCCGATCTCATCATCCTGGACGAGCCCACGAACCACCTGGATATGCCGTCCATTGCCTGGTTGGAGACCTATCTGTCCACCTACCCGGGCAGCGTGATCGTGGTAAGCCACGACCGCTACTTTATCGACAAGATCTGCACCAAGGTCGTGGAGATCGACAATAAAAAGGCAACCCTCTATCACGGAAACTATACCTACTTTGCAAAGAAGCGGGCCGAGATCCGCGCATCGCAGATGAAGGCCTACCTAAACCAGCAGGCGGAGATCGCGCACCAGCAGGCCGTGATCACCAAGCTCAAGCAATTCAACCGTGAGAAATCCATCAAGCGGGCGGAGAGCCGCGAAAAGCTGCTGGCCAAGGTGGATGTATTGGACAAGCCCACCGAGGTTGCAAGCGAAATGCGCCTCACCCTGGAACCGGCCTACGAGAGCGGAAACGATGTGCTGACCGTGACCGGACTTGCAAAAAGCTTCGGTCAAAACGAGCTCTTTAACAATCTGGATATGGAGGTCAAACGCGGTGAGCGCGTGGCCCTGATCGGCGGAAACGGTACCGGTAAGACAACCATTTTAAAGATCATCAACCGCATAGAATCAAAAAGCGCCGGCAACATTGCCCTCGGTGCGCGCGTCAAGATCGGCTACTACGATCAGGAGCACCAGGTTCTCTCGCTCCACAAGACGATATTCGAGGAGATTTCGGATGCCTTTCCGGATCTGACAAATACACGTATCCGAAATGTACTGGCCGCCTTTCTTTTCACCGGAGATGATGTATTTAAAAAGATTGCGGACCTCTCCGGCGGCGAGCGCGGACGCGTCTCCCTGGCCAAGCTGATGCTCTCCCCCGCCAATTTTCTGATCTTGGATGAGCCGACCAACCACCTGGATATCACGTCAAAGGAGATCCTTGAGGAAGCCTTGAATGCTTATACGGGCACCGTGCTCTTCGTCAGTCACGACCGTTATTTCATCAACCGGATCGCCACACGGATCACGGAATTAAAGGACAAGCGCTTATACAACTTCATCGGGAACTACGATTATTACGAATCACACCGTGACACTGTCTATGCCGCGGAGGGTTCAAGCGGCGCTACCGTTGTGACTAACAGATTAAACTTCTCGCAGGTCACACCCGGGAAATCCGCCGACCGGGCGGACAAACCACAGGATGCAGCCGGATCGGCACCGCTTTCAAACAAGGATGCCTACCTGAAAAACAAAGAGGAACAGGCAAGGCTTCGGAAACGGGAAAACGATCTGAAAAAGCTTGAGACAAGGATCGCAGAGCTCGAGGCTCAGATCGAAGAAATCGACGCCGAGATCGCACTTCCGGAGGTTGCGACAAATGCCGCAAAGCTGACAGAGCTTTCGGAAAAAAGAGAGGCCGCAGATGCTGCCCTGGTGGAGGCTTACGAGGCCTACTATCAACTTGAAGAAAACGAATAAGAGACAGCCCGGACGGGCTGTCTCTTTATTTCTAAAAATGGATATATGCTTCCAACAGATCCTCCCTTGTGGCGGTCGGTGCAAGCTTCTCCACGATGGGTCTTGTGGCCTCGAGCACAATGGGAACCAGCAGCTTTTGATCCGGCGAGAGATCCTCCCGCGCCATCTGGATGGCTGTCCCGAGGATAGCCGCCGATACCATCGGATTCTTTCCGTACAGAAGATCCATCACCATCGTATCTCCCACCTGGGATACGAAGAGGATCCCGAGACTCTTTTTATCGGCATCGTAGTGCACATAGCTTAAGTCCTGACGATAGCTGCTCCACGGGATCGGGAGCGCCACGGGAACACTTCCCGTATCTTCGTAAATGATGTTTTCTATCTCATCCTTTTCTCGGTCTGTGAGGAACAAGAGCGGAACACAGGATACTTTTTTTGCAGCCGCAAACAGCGTGCGATCATCGATCACATCCTTCATGCGGCATTCGTAGAGATTGTTCTTTCGCACCATGGTCTTGAAACCGATGGAGGAAAGGATCTCTCTCATGGAGAAGACGAGATCCAGCGTTCCCTCCTCGGGAACCATATGCAGCTCGGAAAATACTCCGTGGTAGGCGTTTTCCTCCCGGGCCTTGTTCACGATATGGGCAAGCAGATGTGTGGCATCCTCCCGCGTCGGATGCGGATCTGAAAAGGCGAACCAGACGATTTCCATCCATCCGTCATGTACGCCGGTGATCGAGACTCCGAAAAAAGCTTCCTCCCGGTAATAGGCCGTGGCCTTTAAGGATCCGTTTTTGATCTGGGACACATAATTATCCGGAATGAGCTCCCCGTAATCGGCGATGGCTCCCGACGAGATTCGGGAGTCCCGGATGTTCAGTTCCTCCTCCGTATATACCTTTCCGCCCGGGACATTCTCCCCCTGCGTATCCTGCATATCCGATTTGATCGCGTCGAGGGCCGATGCCCCGACTGCTCTCTCATCTTCCTTTTCGAATCTGGATTTAAAGAACTTCGTACCCTTTTCTGCCTTGCTGTTTCCTCGCTCCGCGCGCAGCATGAGCTTTTGCTTTTTCCAGTAGATGTCTCCCTTCAGTCTGGAGCTCAAGGATCCGTCTTCCAGTATTCCGGTATTCATAATAATTCCTCCAAAAAACTTGTAACCTTTTATGAAGCCTTTCCGACTTTAAGTTCATTCCACACGGAAAGAATGCGCTCTGTCTCTTTTCTCGCGCTTTCGAGGAAGGAAAGATCCAGCGTGAACCGCTCACTCTTTGTAAAGCCTTCCATATCATCCGCATCCATGGAAAACAGATTTCTGATCAGCTTTTCCACGCGGTCGTCCACAATGTTGATCAAAACCTTCGTATCCTCACCGAACCTGTTCATCTTTTCTGCGGCCAGGCTCATCATATCCATAACTGCTGCCGCATTGCTTGCAAAGGAGGCAAGCAGCGCGATCTCGATGCCCTCCGCCTTTTTACGAAACAGCAGAGCCCCTGTTGCCTTCTCACCTTCCATGTAGATTGCCGACTGATCTTTTAAGTACAGATCCGGATCGATGGGCATCTCCACCAAGTCCTCTCCGTGTGCGATCAGTCCCTCGCAGAGCACGATCAGCTTTTTCTTATCCAGTTCTCCCAGCGTGATGCTGTGCTTGTGTCCGGCACGGATCTTGCTCGAAGACCGAAGCCAGCCGAGAGTTGTCTCGAAGGTACACTGCGGAAGCTTCGCGCGCTCCACGGGATAGCCGTCAAAGAGATGAAGCAGTTCCTCATCCGCCCCTGCATAGACAGTCATGGAGATCTGCGTGATATCATAGGAGCGGTTCAAAAGCTCCATCAGGTGCAGCAGCCCCTCGGAACCCACGCCGCGGCCGCGGTAGCGCTCGTCCACGTAAAACCACGTGATCTCCGCCTCAAAGCCGATCAGCCTCAGCATCACTGATCCTGCCGCCATACCGAAGCTCTCGATACCGAACATCAGCGCATTTTCGTCTTCCTCGATCTGCTCCGCAAAATTCGCCGGCAGCATCGGTAAATAGTATCCGTAATTTTCTTCATTGATCTGTGTGATTCTGCACATCATTCCTCAATCCTCCCGGCATTTGAATACCTCCCCCTGATAAAACCGAAAAATCCCCCGACATCTGCAAAAAACACTATGCTACATAACAGATATCGAGGGATCATCATTTAAATTATCTTAGAACTTACCTGCCTTTGCAGCCTCCTCGATGGAAACGGCTGTAGAAACCGTCATACCAACCATCGGGTTGTTACCTGCGCCGATCAGACCCATCATCTCAACGTGCGCCGGCACGGAGGATGAACCTGCAAACTGCGCATCGCTGTGCATACGGCCCATGGTATCTGTCATACCGTAGGAAGCCGGACCTGCTGCCATGTTATCCGGGTGAAGTGTACGTCCCGTACCACCACCGGATGCAACGGAGAAGTACTTCTTACCTGCCTCAACGCGCTCCTTCTTGTAAGTACCTGCTACCGGATGCTGGAAACGTGTCGGGTTGGTGGAGTTACCTGTAATGGATACGTCCACATTCTCCTTCCACATGATAGCTACACCCTCGCAAACATCGTTTGCACCGTAGCAGTT
>CACZPL010000088.1 GCA_902783015.1 uncultured Lachnospiraceae bacterium | reverse complement strand
TTTTTATTGCTTTCCAAATCCTTATTCAGCTTCTCCACATCTACATCATCATTTACCTCAAATGCCATGATCATGGCGTCCGTCTGATCTTTCAAAAGACCGGGACGTTTATTATTCGATGTCGTCCTTTGCAGATACAGGCCCGCATGCGGTGACGTCATGTATTTATCGTCAACATCCAGCGTGTCGATAGTGTGGATCAGATGCTTGATCCCCATCACCTGTTCGTTCAGCTCGCTCAGCGTATTCTCCAGACGCTGTTCGCAGGCGGAGAAATTCTGGATCTCGGCAGGAATCTTGATCCCCACCTCCTGTGCCTTCATGAGCGCCACAAAGATACGGTCGCCCGTCGCATTTGCACCGCCGAGCTTAAACACGTTCTGCAGCTTTTCCTTCAATGCCTCCCTCTGCTTCTCCGTGATCGTGATGGGAGCTGCAGCCTTGATCTTTGCACCCTTTTCATTTATGCTCTCCTCCTGATTCATGGAAAGGAGCTTTTCGAAATCCTGGATAAACAGATCAACCTTGCCGTACAGTGCGCCCGCCATCATCTTGACCATCTGCTTCATCTGCTTCTTTGTGAGCTTGTTTGCGTTACCGAAATCAAGCACGGTCGCGCAGTCATCGCTCACCATGATGTTGCCGGCATGCAGATCGCCGTGGTGGAAGTAGCTTTCGAACAATGCTTCCTCCACCCACTTTTCCGCCAGCTTTGCCACATGCTTCTGTCGCTTTTCCGCCTGCTCGAGATACTTGAACAATTCCTTTCTCGTAGTAATGAGCTGGTCATAATTTTCGGGTGTAACACGATACTTCTTTTTCTTTGTTTCCGGATCGATCCCCACAAAGAATCGGCTCATAAACGCAGGCTCTAACTGCTTTAATTCCGCAATATACTTGTCCACGGTCGTGCCCTGCGCAAGCTCCATGACCATGTAATCCTTCATCGGAGTGACCTTCTTATCCGCCTCCACGGACTTTACCTGTGCGTCTCCGTCCTTTACATTGTACACCTGCCCAAGATTGCAATTCTCCGTTTCTACGGTAAAGTCGAGCTCCTTTTCCACCGCCTTCATGTGCGCCTTGATCCCGGCCTCCGTGACGCCGGTCTCGTCCGCCTCCTTCGCGATCTGCGCGATCAGCTCCTTCTCGGCTTCGAATTTGGCCTCCGCATCCGGCCGCAATAGCTTGACTACCTTCTTCGTCTTCTTTTGCTTCTTCGGATTCTTGACATCTCCCTCGGTAAACTCACACAGGAAGGTCTGGGCAATGGAAGCGGCACCCAAGGGTCTTAATTTTTTCACGGAGATCACGCCCGGTGTGTTTCTGGCAATTTCGGCCAGCTTGGCTTCCACATAGGAATTCGGTATATCTCGAAGTTCCGATTTTACCACCTGCATGGCCGGCTGCAGTTCTCTGCGCACCGCCACCTCCGGAATGCCCTGGAAGATCTTTTGCATCATGGGACCTGCGCCCTTGATCAAAGCCGCGAAATAACGGCCGGCACGCAGTTCGCCGGTCGGATTCTCCTTGTCCAGCATACGGGGTTTGATATCCTTCAGCATGCATCCGAGCATGAGACGTTTGGTAGAGATCGACGAGCGCTTCATATACTCTGCTGTCAGCTTCTGTAAAAACCTTCCGTGTCCGCTTCCCGCGGAAAAGATCTCCAGTCTGCTTTCCTGAAGCTGCTTGCGCTCCTTATCCTCCTTGTTCTCCTCTTCTTCCTTGTTCTCTGAGGCTTTGTCGGAAAACAGCTCGGGCTTAAATGCCTCAAACTGCTCAAAGATCGGATCTGCCTCCTCGAGCAATTCCATGTTCTTCGGTTCAAAAACCGTATCGATAACCTTTTTCTGTGTCTCTTCGGTAAAGTTTCCGCTCCGTATGCTTTCCAGGCTCTCCTTGTCCAGCAGTCCCTTTTCCTCAAAAACGGCTGCCACCTTATCCACACGGGCCTGTGCCCCCTCTTTGCTCTTCGATTTTTTGAAGAACTGGGAGAAGATATAATCTGCATCGATCACGGGGATTTCCAACGACTGGTTGTCGAATATATCATCCGTCACCGAAGCGATCAGACTCTCCATCTCCTCCATCACGGACGGCCGGACGTCCTGCGCCTTCTCTTCCTCCGGAAGATTGATCTTGTTCGGATTATCATCGTCCTCCCCGTTTGCGGCAGGGTGTTTTTCCTCCTTCTTCATCAGTGCGGACAGAATCTTCTCATCCGCTCCGGACAGGATCTCCGCCACCTCGGGACCGTCGATCAGCTTTTCGATCTGCTTCTTTGTCAGCTTCCCGTCCGTTTTTTCAAGGGCGTCCATTTTGTCAAGCACCTCATCCACGACCTCCTTGATCGCGCGAAGTGCTCTTCCTTCCACGTTCGTCACATTATTCAGGATTTCCTTTAAAACACCGTCGAGTTCTCCGTGGTTTTCCTTTTCCTTCCTTCTGTTTGTCAAAAGCGTGATCAGGATGCCGGCATGCTCATGCAAAATCTTGTTCATGCGCATATTTTCGGGAATCGGCTGTCCCTTTTCGTCAAATTGTGTTTCCCCGGAAAGAAGATCGCCGAACAGGTTCAGTGTCTTTTGAGCGTCCGCGCTCCAGCCGGTCTTCTCACGAGACTCTTTCACCTTTTTCTTCTTTTCCTCATTGGCTTTCGTCTCCGCGCTCTTCTCGGAAAACATCGCATCCTGCTCTGTCAGCGTGCTGACCGTTTCCACGTACCCCGTCATATCCTCAAAGGTCACCACGCCGGTCAGCTTTGACTGTGC
>CACZPL010000087.1 GCA_902783015.1 uncultured Lachnospiraceae bacterium | reverse complement strand
TGTACCTTGTCCAAAAGATCGGGGATGCTCTCGTACATGACCATCTCTTCGCCGTTTACAAAGTACTCTGCAAGCTCGGGCTGATAGTTGGACAGCAGGAAACCGCCCATGCCCATGATGTCGAAGCAGCGGAGCGGTATGCCCGAAGTGATGGAGCGAAGCGTGATATTTAAGTTGATCTTGCTGCACGCAAAGATCTTCGGCATGACACGGGTTGAATCCGCTATACCGCGGTTGTTGATCTCAGGATAAGGCTTCGTGTCGCTTGTGGTATATAAGTCGGTTTTTGCAAGCTTTGAGACCTCCTGCATGATGCGGATGCGCTCAAGCTGGGTGCACTTATAGCCGATAAAATAGTCGGAGATAAAGGATTTGTAATCCTTGCGGTAGTTGTCGAATACCTGGAATTTCGCGTGTTGCAGGAATTCACCTGCCCACTTATCGGATATGGAATCCGCGATCAGATTGTAGCCGTACACGTTTATCTGTGATGCGATCAGCCCTTCGGCGTAGCCGCGCATATAGGCGGGCAGTGCATCTCGCACGGCGTCGTACTGGTTCTTCTGCGTGTAGAGTGAACCTACGAAGGAAACGTCACAGTCATATTGCTTATGGTCCTCTGCGCTTAACTGCATGTTCTGCGCGACTGCTGGATCAAAGGCGAGGGGCAGATGGAACACGTGCCCGGGGTTTTGATCGTATAGCTTTTCTGCCTGCATGCGGTCGAACAGAAAGATGTAATTGGTCGGATAAGTGACCGTGTCGGAGTAGAGCGTGAGACACGGGCAGTCTACTGTCCACGAGATATAGGGCAGCTTGTGTGCCTTGCACGCCATGGCGATAAGCGGCACGTAGTTAATGCTGAACACGGCAGTTGCATCTTTGTGCGCCAAAAGAAAATCGGACAGCGCATTTAAGTAGGCTGTGTCCGTGTCGTAGTCCGTTAAGTCGCGATGAAATTTGACGCAGGGGATGCCGAGGGTTTGGAAGGCGTTTGAGACGCCGTTTTCCATCAGACTGCCCCAGCAGCAAAAGATCATGTTCATGTGTACGATACTCTCCCATAAATAATACACACATTTTATCACATTTTCATGCAAAAGAACAACCCGCCGGAACAGCTGTCACAGGTTTCTTCGTGCTTCGGGCGTTATATTGAAAACCAATTCCCATACCCTATATATTGCGTAAATATGGTTGAACTGAGATGCCGAAAATGGTAGAATATAACCATATCAGAGCCGTATTCGGCACTTTTGGGAGATGATGTTATGACCATGGAAGAGATGAAAAAACGGAAGAAGGAGCTTGGGTTTTCAAATGCAAAGCTGGCGGAGGTTTCGGGGGTTCCGCTTGGCACCGTACAGAAAATCCTGAGCGGGAAAACAACTTCACCGCGGTATGATACTGTCCGGGCGTTGGAGAAGGCACTCGCGAGTGAACCATACGCTGAAACGGCAAGACGGATTTCGACGACCTCGTATGTGGATACGGAGAGCGGGCAACCTATCAATATGCTTCGTGATTCAGCTGCATATCGGGTGCGTAACGAAGTTGAAAAACAGGAGTTGCCGAGATGGAACCCACACCGGGTGGGTGATAAGACATTGGAAGATTATCTTGCGCTCCCGCGTGATGTTCGTGTGGAGTTGATCGACGGATACTTTTCTAATATGTCCGCGCCTTCCGTTATACATCAGATGATCGGCGGAGAAATACTATATGCCCTGAAAGAGCATGTGAGAAAAAACGGAGGCTCATGTATTCCGTTTGTTGCGCCGACGGATGTTCAGCTCGACTGCGATGATAAGACTATGGTTCAGCCGGACGTTCTTGTGGTCTGCGACCGGAGTAAGGTGACAAGGCAAAGGATCGAGGGTGCGCCGGATCTGATCGTCGAAGTCCTGTCCACCAGCCACTGGTACAATGACATGATCCTGAAGATGAGAAAATACAGGAATGCCGGTGTCCGTGAATACTGGATCGTCGTACCGGAACAGCAGGCAATCCTGGTCTACCACTTTGAGAAAACTGCAGAGGCGGCTCAGTATACATTTGAGGATCAAGTCCCCGTAGGGATTTGGGATGGAAAATGTAAGGTGGATTTCAAAAAGATCCTGGAGAATATTCAATTCCTTCTGTAAAGA
>CACZPL010000086.1 GCA_902783015.1 uncultured Lachnospiraceae bacterium | reverse complement strand
GGGCGAAAAGAGAAACCCCTGGATGACGCTGTTAAAGACCTATATCGCGTACTCCGTAACGGGCATTTTCCTGAACAACATCCTGGTTTACCTGGAAATGGAGTATTTACACATATCACCGGTGATCGCACCGATCATCAACCTAGTGGTGGATGTGCCCGTCAACTTCTTCCTGAATAAGCTTTGGGCTTATAAAACGGAACCCGAAAACGTTGAAGAATCATAGAGGAGCAAAAACGATCTATGAGCAGAGAATCCAAACTGGTTAAAAATACATTTATCCTGGCCATCGGAACCTTTTTGCCGAAGCTGGCGGCATTTTTGACTACGCCGATCCTGACCGGGTACCTGACAAAGGAGCAGTACGGAACCTACGACCTTGTGGGCGTGCTGGTCGGGCTTGTGTTGCCCATCGCCACGCTGCAGATCCACACGGCGGGCTTTCGTTTCCTGGTCGGGCACAAGGATGACAGAGATCTTGCAAAGCTCTACCTGTCAAATATTCTGGCCTTTGTGATCCCGGTCTGTCTGGCTACGCTTTTTGTGACGTATTTCTTCCTTCCGTCCGATGACCCGATGATCCGTCTGTGGATCTGTATCTATCTGTTCTTTGATACGATCGTGTCAGAGTTTCGGCAGATCACACGCGGTATGTCGCGAAATCTGGATTATTCGATCAGCGCGATCATCAGTGCCTGCGTCAAATTGATACTGGCCGTTGTTTTGGTTCAGCTGATGAAGCAGGAGCTGCTCGGCGCCATCGTTGCCGTTGCGCTTTCTCCGGTGCTCTCGCTCCTGTTCCTGTTCTTTAAGATCCGCGCGTACGAATTGATCAGTCCGAAGGTGGTAGAGTGGAAGGTGATCAAGGAGATGCTCGCTTACGCGTGGCCCATGGTCCCGAACAATATGTCGAGCTGGGTGATCCGTATGTCCGATCGATTCGTGGTTACGGGCTTTAAGGGCCTTGCGGCAAATGCGGTCTATGCCGCGGCGTGCAAGATCCCGTCGCTCCTTACATTGGCGCAGACGACTTTTTCCATGGCATGGCAGGAAAACGCAAGCATTTTTTCGAAGGATAAGGATGTAGATAAATACTATTCCAAGATGTTCGGCGCCATGATGAATTTTTATGCGGGTTCACTCGGGCTGATCATTGCCGCAACACCGGTCTTATTCCCGCTTTTGATCAGGGGCAAGGGCTACGAGGACGCCTATGACCAAATGCCGATCCTGTTCATGGCCATGTTCTTTCACTGTATGGCGGCCTTTTTCGGCGGAATCTACATCGCGTTCAAGGCGACAACAAGTGTCGGGATCACAACCCTGGTGGCGGCGGCAGTCAATCTTACGGTCGACCTTGTGCTGATCAAGAGCATAGGTCTTTACGCCGCATCAGGTTCCACCTTGGTCAGCTATATATTCCTGTTTGTGTATCGAATGATAGATGTCAGAAAGCTTGTGAAGATCAAATATGATCCGGTGCAGGTTGCCATCATCATAGGACTTCTGCTGATCGAGAGCGCCCTGTTCTTCTTTAAGACCCTGACATTTAACCTGATCAATTTTGCGATCGCGCTCGTCGCGGCGGTCGTATTAAACAGACAGATCATCAAAGCAATGCTTCGCAAGGTGTTTAAGCGTCGGAAAGGATGAAGATTATGAAGGTACATTTACTTGACTGTACGCTCCGTGACGGAGGTTATATCAACGACTGGAATTTCGGGGAGAGCACGATCACGGGCACGATCCGGGAGCTTGAGCAGACGGGGATCGAGATGATCGAAGTCGGTTTTATCAAGGGCGAATCCTACGACAAAAACCGTACGCTGTTCCCTGATACGGAGAGCTTTAAGCATGTGATCACGAATAAGAAAGACGGCGTGACCTATGTCGGAATGGTGGATATGAGTAACCCCGTGAGCGCGGATGCGATCCGTGAGAATGACGGAAAAACCATCGACGGCGTGCGCGTGATCTTTAAAAAGGACAAGCTGGAGGAAGGGATTGAATTCTGCAGGATGGTTGCCGAGAAGGGCTACCTTTCCTTTGCCAATTTCGTGAGCACGGATGCCTATACGGATAAGGAGTTCATCGAGGCGATCGAGCGTGTGAACGAGATTCACCCCACAGGCGTGACCATTGTGGACACCTTCGGCGTGATCAAGAGAAAGCAGCTCAGACGTCTGCTTGCGCTCGCCGACAACAATCTGGATGACGGGATCATGCTCTGCTATCACGGGCACAACAACCTGCAGCAGGCCCTCTCCAACGCGGAGACCATGGTCGAGATGAATCTGAATCGAGACATCGTGATCGATGCCTGCGTCTTCGGCATGGGCCGCGGCGCCGGAAATCTGAACCTGGAGCTGTTTGCGGAGTATTTAAACGAGAACAACGGAACGCACTACAGGATCGAGCCCATGCTCGAGATCATGGATCAGTATCTCGGAGAGTTTTACAAAACTCGGTTTTGGGGGTATTCGCTCCCGCTGTATCTGACAGCGTCTCTCGGGTATCATCCGAATTACGGTATTTATCTCGCAGAGAAAAACACCCTTCCGGTCAAGGCCTTTGAGGAGCTGTTAAAGACGATACCGGAAAAGGACAAATACGTATTTGACAAGAATGTAGCGGAACAATGCTACCGAAAGTATTTCTCGAATTACGTGGACGACAGCGCCGCGATCACCGAGCTCTCGGAGGCTTTTGCCGGGAAGGATGTGCTGCTTGTGGCGCCCGGAAAGAGCATCATGACGCATCGGGAGCAGGTACTTGCGGAGCGTGCTTCGGAAAACACGCTGGTGCTCTCCGTGAATTTCTACGACGAGGAGTTTTCGCCCGATTTTGTGTTCATGAGCAACATGAAACGTTCTAAATCGATCTCGGGCGGAACACCCGCAAAGCTGATCACGACCTCGAATATCGCGGATGAGCTTTCCGGCGATTATCTGATCAACTTTGCAAGCTATACCGGAACCGATGGCGAGATTTATGATAACGCCGGTCTGATGGCACTTCGGTTTTTGATCCGGCTCGGCGTAAAGCGCGTGCGGATTGCCGGTATGGACGGATATAAAAACAAATTCGGTGACAACTTTTTTACCGCGGGCTTTGAGCCGAATCATCTTTCGGTTGCCGAAAACCGAAACGCGATGATCAAGGAGAGCCTGGAAAAGCTGAAAGCGGATATTGAGATGAACTTCGTGACACCAACACTTTATTAGGAGGTTAACATGGTTTTTGCAGCAATATTGGCAGGCGGAAAGGGAACACGTGTCGGGACAAATGTTCCGAAGCAGTTTCTCACACTTGCGGGGAGACCGATCATCTTGCGAACGATCGATACATTTCTCTCATCAAAGCTCTGTGACGTGATCTATGTTTCGGTCAACGAGATGTGGCTTGAACACACGAAGGAGCTGGTGAAGACAAACTACGATGAGGAGACGCAGAAGATGTTCCGCTTCGTGTGCGGCGGAAAGGAACGCATGATGTCGTTCCTGAACGTGATCTACGACATTCGCGATACATACGGGATCAACGAGTCCGATATCGTGCTCTCGCATGATGCCGTGCGCCCGTTTGTCACCCACGAGGTGATCAGTGACTGCTTGGAAAAGGCAAAGGAGTATAAGGTCGCAATGGCATCTCTTCAGAGCGCGGATACGACTTATGCCATGGGAAAGGACGGTTATCTGACATCGACCTATGACCGGAAACTGCTCTATGTGGGCCAGACGCCGCAGGGCTGTCGCATGGATTTCATGTACGATGTGATCAATTCCTATAGCGAGGAGGAGCTTCTTGCCATGACGGGAACCTCGCAGCTCTTTATCAATCGCGGGATCGACGTCAAGGTTTCGCTCGGCGACGTGAACAATCTGAAGATCACGACCTTAAAGGATATCGATTTTTGTGAGTATATGTTGAACAAGGAAAAGGAGGAAGCTTCGAGTGAAGGCTGATCTGATCGAAAAGCAAAAGGAGTATCTTTCCCGGATGCTTTCAAAAAAACGTGTGATGGTAAGCGGATCCACGGGATTGATCGGGTCGCGGATCGTGAGATATCTTCTGACACTGAATGATACGTATGACGCGGGGATTACCGTGACAGCGCTTTATCGAAATGAGGAAAAGCGCGCGAAGCTCTATCCGGAGCAGAGAAGCGATCTCACCTTTCTCACCTACACGGAAGAGCGCGGTGTGGAAAAGGATGTGCCGGTTGACTATATCATGCATGCGGCCGGTATTTCCGGCGGTTCGAAAATGCACTTAAAGGATCCGGTTAAGATCTTTACTACCGGGATCGACGGCACGAAGCTGCTGCTTGACTATGCAGCAAAAAACGGATGTGAACGGTTTTGCTATGCATCCACCTACGAGATCTACGGGGATGCGGGGAGCGACGGGCTGATCGCGGAGGATCAGGCCTGCTCCTTAAATACGATGGTGCTTCGAAACAGCTACGCCGAGGTAAAAAGGGCGTGCGAGTCCATGCTGACGGCCTATTCGGCAGCGTACGGGATCAAGGTTTTTGCGGGCAGACTGACCTCGACCTTCGGTACCGGTGTGGCATACGGGGATCCGAGATTTTTCGCGGAGTTCTGCAGATGTGCGATCGAGGGGCGGGATATCGTGATGAAATCCACCGGAGGAACGGTGAGAAGCTACCTCGACTCCGATGATGCCGCTTCCGCTTTCCTGTATATCCTGGTAAACGGTGAGAACGAGAATGCATATAACCTCACAAACCCGGAAAACGAGATTTCCGTAAAAGGGATCGCGGAGCGCATGATCGCGCTGATCGGAGACGGCATCGAGCTTAAAATGGAGATCGTGGAGGACGCACAGGCACTCGGGTTCCGGAAGGAGAGCAGAACCGTGATGGATGCGGGCAAGCTGATGGGACTCGGCTGGGCGCCGGCATACTCCCTGGATGACACGATACGGAAGATGTATGAAAGTATGAAGGATAACAAAGATGCAGACTGAACGAAAAAAGGTAACGGATAAGGAATACAGGGATGCGCTGCTCGGGATCCTGGAAAGGATCCACAGAGTTTGCGAAGAACAGGGCGTGCGCTATATGGCGATGGGCGGAACGCTGCTCGGTGCCGTGCGGCATCAGGGCTTTATTCCTTGGGACGATGATATTGATATTATGATGCCCCGCGAGGATTATCCGAAATTTGCGAAGGCCTTCGCAAGTGAAGACGGCAGATTTTATACCCTTGATCCGAACAATTCGGAATACTATTACAATAATTTTGCGCGGGCCTGTGACGGAAAAATGATCTTAAAGCTTCACGGCGTGTGCGACATTGAGCATCTCGGCGTGTTTGTGGATGTGTTCTTTTTGGATCGCTGGCCTCAGGAGGAGGCAGAGGTTGCGCAGTACAGAAAGGATCTGCTCACTGCATATAAAAACGTGCAGTATGCGCTTCCCGCCAAGATCATGAATACCCTGGATAAAAAAAGGCGGATCAAGCGAAAGCTCCAGGTGCCGAGGATCGTTTTAAACCGATACCTGATCGGCCTGAAAAAGAGAAAACAGCAGAAGGAAAATCTGCTGACAAAGTACAAGGATACAAATACCGGAGTTCGCGCGACCGTTCCCGACAAGCTGAGAAACAAGCGCTGGTATATTGCCGAGGATGCGCTTGATGACAGGATCCTGATGCCGTTTGAGCATTTGCAGATCTACGTGCCGGCAAGCTATGATTACATCCTGACCTTCCTGTTTAAGGATTATATGCAGCTTCCGCCGGAGGATCAGAGAAAATCCCACCATCATTTTGTGGCGTATTGGAGTGAGGTGTGATCATGACAAAGGAAGCGCAGACAAACGAGAGGCTTGATTTTGTTGATATTATGAAGGGTCTCGGGATCATGTGTGTGATCCTGGGACATCTTTTGCAAAAGGATACGGGTTTAAAAAGCTGTATCTATTTCTTTCATATGCCTCTGTTCTTTTTTGCTTACGGGCTGGTGGCCAAGTCGATGCGTGTTTCCGAACTCTTAAAAAAGAGGGCGTGGGGGATCCTGGTGCCCTTTTTGTTTTGGGGGATCGCATTCACGGGGATCACGATCGACAAGGGGCTTGCTTTTTTGTTTTACGGATCGAATGAATCAATCCTGAGAAGCGGCAGCAACGGCATGCTTTGGTTTTTGGTCAGTCTCTTTTTCGGTTCCGTGATCGCGAATGCGGTGCTTGCGATCGGAAAAGACAAGACCCTGCAAATATTGATTCGTACTGCGGCTGCGGCCTTACTTCTCCTTGCTTCCATGGGCCTCTTTTGTTTTCATGACAAGGTGACCTACAAGGGAAAAGTGCTCGGACTGCCCTTTGGGCTTGATGTGACGCTGCTTGCGGCCTCGTTTATTTTAATCGGTGCAGCAGCGAGGGACGGGCTTGTTCCGCTCGCAAAAAAAATGAACGGATATCTGACCGCAATTATCGGGATCGTATTGTTTTGCGGGTTCCTTACACTCGGTTATCTTACCAACCGGATTGAGAACAATTACCCGTCCATGGCTGTTTACAGGCTCGGAAACGCATTGATCTATTGGGTTGTCGCGATCGGTGCCTGCGCGGGATTGATGCTCTTTTCCGTCGGCATTTCGGAGGTGCTCGGCCGTGGGCTTGCGTGGCTTACCTGGATCGGACGGAACACGCTTGTGATCTTTCTTATGCACAGAACGATCATTTATCCGGTTAAAAATTATCTGGCGGCACACGAAAAACCGCTGTTCTTTTTTGCGGCATTTGCGGCGGTTCTCATCTATGGCTGTATCTGTGCGAAACTCGTGGATGTTCTGGTGCCGGAGCTCTGCGGAAAGCACCGGGTTAAGAAGGCATCATAGTATGTCCCTTGTTTGACTTGCTTCTTAATAAGTGCTATAATTTTGACTGGGTGTGTATTGCCCTTTTCAGAGGTAAAAATGCTTGTGCCCCGTGAATCGTCGCCCTGTCGCGCTCACCCGTGCAAGCTGACATATTCGGACCGGTCGGAGGGTGTGAAAACCCGCCGAATGGCGAAGCTTACTCTTTTTTCGGAGGGTTTAAGATGTGGTACGCGATCCAGGTGTTTACAGGAAAGGAACAGGAGACGATCGAGCTCTTTTTGGGCTGCATCGGCGAAGCATATAAGTTCATCAATCCGCAAATGGAGCGCATGCGCAGGTACCGCGGCAAGTGGCACAAGGAGCGCGTGGTCATGTTCCCCGGATACGTGTTCATCGACACGGAGGATATCAGCGGCTTTCTCGCGGACAGCGTGAAGGTGCCGCGGCTCATGAAGGTGCTCGGCGCGGAGAACAAACCCATTCCCATCAAGCAGCATGAGGCGGACGTCCTGAAACGACTGGTCAACGATGAATATGTTCTTACCTTCTCCAAGGGGATCAAGACCGGGGACAGGCTCGTGGTCAGCAGCGGGTCGCTCATCGGGATGGAAGCCCTGATCAAAAAAATAGACAGACATAAAAGACTAGCCACCATCGAGGTTCCGATGTTCGGAAGGATCGTGGAAACGGTAGTCGGATTGGAAGTATTGATCGATGTACATAAGGAAGCTTAACGGCCGTGTTCTGGCCAGACGTTTTTTATTACTCATATATGATATTTTGGCGATCGTAGTATCTACCTACGCCGCGCTTTTGGTGCGCTTTGACTTCAAGCCGAAGGCGGTTCCCGATCGCTTTAAGACGGTTGCGATCCACATGCTGGTATACATCATCCCGGCAACACTGATCGTCTTCTTTTTGTGCAGGCTCTACGCGAGTCTGTGGGAATTTGCGGGAGCCACGGAGATCGTGAACATCACCCTCGCCGTGATCACGAGCGGTCTGCTCAACATGGCATTTACGCTGCTGGTTTATGCCGGCAAGACGAAAAAGGGCCAGGTTCCGCTTCCGCGAAGCTTTTATATTCTCTTTACACTTTTCTTAATGCTGTTTACCTGCGTGGGCAGGTATTTCTACAGGGCCCTTCGCGCCTTTGTCAAGCGCAACAGCAATGAGGGCACGCTGCGCCGCGTGATGGTGGTCGGTGCCGGCAGTGCGGGTAATACGCTGATCAAGGAGCTTAAGGGCAGCACCCATTTGAACACCAAGGTGGTCGGTGTGATCGACGATGACGTCAAGAAGATCGGAAGCTATATCCACGGTGTCCGCGTGTACGGAGGCCGCGATACGATCATCAAATATGCGGAGAAGCTGAAGGCGGACGAGATCATACTCGCCATGCCCGCAGCCAGCGCGCAGGACATCAAAGAGGTGCTCAACATCTGCAAGGAGACGGGCTGTGAGTTAAAGCGTCTTCCCGGCATTTACCAGCTGGTCAACGGTGAGGTGAGTGTGGCGAAGCTGCGCGATGTCGATGTGAACGACCTGCTCGGCCGTGAACCCATCAAGATCGACGTGGATTCCATCCTGGGCTATGTGTCCGGCAAGGTGGTCATGGTCACGGGCGGCGGCGGTTCCATCGGAAGCGAGCTCTGCCGGCAGATCGCAAAGCACAAACCAAAGCAGCTGCTCCTGGTGGACATCTACGAGAATTCCACCTACGACATACAGAACGAATTAAAGCGCGAGTATCCGGAGCTGAATCTGGTCACGCTGATCGCCTCCGTGCGCAACACAAGGCGCATGGACAAGATCTTCGAGACCTACAGGCCGGAGATTGTATACCACGCGGCGGCGCACAAGCACGTGCCCCTTATGGAGGACAGCCCGAACGAGGCGGTCAAGAACAACGTGCTCGGCACCTGGAAGATCGTGCAGGCGGCGGACAAGTGGGGCGTGAAGCGCTTCGTGATGATCTCCACCGACAAGGCGGTGAACCCGACCAACATCATGGGTGCCACCAAGCGTATGTGCGAGATGATCATCCAGACCTACAACAAGCGCTCCAAGACGGAGTTTGTGGCAGTGCGTTTCGGCAACGTGCTCGGTTCCAACGGCAGTGTGATCCCGCTGTTTAAGAAGCAGATCGAAAAGGGCGGTCCCGTCACGGTGACGCACCCCGATATCATACGATATTTTATGACCATCCCCGAGGCGGTGTCTCTGGTACTTGAGGCCGGGGCCTACGCAAAGGGCGGTGAGATCTTTGTACTGAACATGGGAGAGCCGGTGAAGATCGTGGATCTTGCAAAGAACCTGATCCTGCTCTCCGGACATAAGCTTGAGGAAATTCCGATCACCTTTACCGGACTTCGTCCCGGTGAGAAGCTTTATGAGGAGCTTCTGATGGACGAGGAAGGCTTAAAGCAGACGGCTAACGACATGATCAAGATCGGCAAACCGATCGAGATGGACGACGAGCATTTCTTAAGCCAGCTGCAGGCCTTGGCGGACTATGTGGTGACGGAACCTACGGATATCCGTGCCAAGGTGCAGGAGATCGTGAAGACCTATCATCCAAAGGAGAATTAGAGTCATCAAACTGTTTGTCGGTATCGCATTTTTATTCATATTGTTACTGGTCATCCCGTGGATCTGCGGCGGCTTCTGGACGGGGATCGCCAAAAAGCATGCGGCGCTGTTTCGCTATCTGACCGGCTTTATGACCGTGCTGGCTCTGTTTGAGCTTCTCTCGATTCCCATGGTATTTGCGCATCTTTCCCTGACCGTGCAGCTGTTTGTGTATGGTGCGGGCGTTGTTTTGCTCTGCGGGGCGGCGTTTGTTTACGAGCAAAAAAAGAAAGTAAAGGCGGAGGAAGTGCCCGAAAAGAAGAAGGCATTTCCCGCGTTGAAGGACTATGTAAAGAGTCTGACTGCATTTGAGGCGATCTATCTGATCGCCTTTGTCCTTATTGTCGGTGTGCAGGTTTTTTGTACCGTTCGCTACGACATGGGCTATTGGAATTCCGATGACGCAAGCTACGTGGCCATCTCCACGGGCGCGATCCACGACGGGGAGCTCTTTTTGACGGATCCGCAGACCGGAGATTATTCCACGGGCGGTGAGCTCAAGTATATGTTTTCCGGGATCTATGCATTTTACACGACCTGCTCGTGCGTGACCGGCGTGGCGCCGGCCATTGCGGAGCATCTGGTGTTTGCGGTCTGGTTTTTACTCATGGCCTACGGCTGTTACATTTTGCTTGCGGGCGCTTTGTTTGAGGAACGGGAAAACCGTCTCCTTTTTTTGGTGCTTTTGGCATTGCTTTATCTGATGGGGAAGTTTTCGCACTACTCCGTCACCTTCCGTCTGCTCGGACCGATCTGGCAGGGAAAGGCGATCCTTGCGGTGATCATCTTCCCGCTTCTTTTGTATCTGTTCCCGCGGTTTTTGAATGAGGACTTTTCGTGGGGGCGCTTCCTGCTCCTCGTTGTCATTTCCATGGCGGCGCTGTCGCTGACTCTGGGCGGCATCGTGACCATGCTGGTGGTGCCCGGCGTGATGCTCCTTGTGCATTTTGTGCGGGGCAGGAACTTTAAAACGCTGCTTTACATGGTGGGCTGCGCGGCCTTTCCGGCTGTCGTCGGCCTTTCGTACATTTTGATGAGGTAAGATGAAGCTGTGGTCCGAGGTACAAAACAATATCGTCACGTACTGGGATAAGAGTATATTGCAGTTTATCTTTTATGCCTGTCTGCTCCTGCTATTTTTCCTGGAAAAGGATAAGGTCAAGAAGCACGCATTGTTCTGGTATCCGCTCCTGGTATACGCAGCGCTTTCCAACCCGCTTGCGATCTGGGTCGGCAAGCGTGTGTGGGGCGAGAACGTGGCTTACTTTGCAAGACAGTACTCCTTAGTCCCCGTCTTTTACGTGATGGCCTACGCGGCGGTGCTTGTTTTAAAAAAGCTGTCCGGGGTAAAGAAGCTTCTTGCGGCACTTGCGATCTGCGGCGTGTTCTGCTTTTTCGGTACCTACAATTACGCGGACGAATACCAAAGATCCGTGAACAAATACAAGATCCCCACGGATGTGATCGTGATCTCCGACTGGTTTGACACGCAGGGAAAGGATATCACCATCGCGACTCCGGTAGAGCTGACACATTATTTCAGACAGTACAATGCGGACCTGCACATCATTTCGCGTCTGCGTGACGGAAGCTCGGACATCCCGAAGAACCTAAGCGTGGAGTTTCCCGATGTGGAATACGTGATGAGCAAGAGCTGCATGCGGGGCTGTGATTACGTGGTGACCTTGAACCAGCCCTCGGTGGACCTTGCCTACGAGAGTGCAGGGTACGAGCCGGTGTTTCAGACGGCGGCTTATTCGGTGTACGCCTGCGGCGGTTATGTGGGATACACGAAGGAGTACAACGAGAAGGAACAGATCACGGCGAAGAGCTATTACAACAAGCGCGGGGAAGCCGCACTTGTCAATGCGGGGTATCACAGGATTGAGTACGGCTATGATGACCGCGGAAATGTGATCACGGAGGCATATTTCGACAAGGACGATGAGCCGGTTGCATGTAAAAACGGCTACGCCTCTGTGAAGTATACATGCGACAAAAAGGGAAGAAACACGGAAGTCTACTATTTCGCAAAGGACGGCAGCCCCTACAGATACAAGGAGGGCTACAGCGGCGAAAAGCTTTCGTATAACGAAAAGGGCAGGGTAAGCCGGCGGATCTACACGGATGCGCAGGGAAATCCCGTGACCAGGACGGACGGGTACAGCGCGGAGCAGTACACCTACAAGGGCGGTCGCGTTGATAAGACCATGTACTTGGACAAGGATCTTAAGCCTGTCAGATGTAAAGACGGTTACTTCGGCCGAAAAGATACCTATGATGATGACGGGAATCTGACGGAACGCGTTTTCCTCGATGAAAACGGGAAGCCGGCGGCACCGGAGAATGAGACCTATGCGGTGATCCGGCGGGAATATAACTCCAGGCATTACATCACAAAGGAAAGCTATTTTGATGTATATGACAGCCCGACAGACTGCGCGGACGGATTTGCTTCGGTAACCTACGAGCGCGATGCCTCGGGAAATAATCTGTATGAGGCCTATTTTGATCCCCAGGATGAGCCGGTATTTTGCAAGGACGGCTACGGCGGGATTAAGCGGGAGTACAACAGCGACAATAAAGAGGTGAAGACCACCTACGTGAACGTGCTCGGGTATCCGATGATGAACCCGCAGGGCTACAGCATTCAGGTTTCCTCGTACAACGCGAAAGGCATCCTCCGGTCGGTGTCCTATTACGACACGAAGGAAAAGCTTGTCAGAAACAGGCGCGGGGTGGCGAAGGAGGTTTACACCTGCGACGACAGGGGAAACAGGATCAAAGTAAAGTACTTTAACACGAACGGAAAGATCACGTTCTGCAGAGGAAAGTACGCAGGATTTTTCCGGGATTTTGATGAGAATAACAGATTGGTCAAAATCCGGTATTTCGACAGGCATGAGGAGCCCTGCATGACCAAGAACGGCTATGCGGTGGAGGAGCGCGTGTATGACGAAAACGGAAAATTTAAGGAGACCGTATATTACGATCTGGACGGAAATAAAGTTGAAGTGAATTGATAAAGGAGCGTTGAAGATGAGCAGGATAACGGAAGATCCGAGGTTTTCGGGCCTCGTACCATTTGAGAAAAAGGCATGGCTTTCCTCACCCACCATGCACGGCGACGAGCAGAAATGGGTGGATGACGCCATTGCGACAAACTGGGTGAGCACCGTGGGTGCAAACTTAAACGAGGTGGAGCGCATGGCTTCCGAGATGATCGGCGGCAGGCACGCGGTGGCTTTGTCCGCGGGCACGGCAGCGTTACATCTCGCGATCAAGCTGTGCGGTGAGAAGCTGTACGGCAAGCCGAAGGTAGGACACGGAAGCCTGGAGGGCAAGAAGGTATTTGCCTCGGATATGACCTTTGATGCGACGGTGAACCCCATCGCCTACGAGGGCGGTGAGCCGGTGTTCATCGATACGGAATATGACACCTGGAACATGGATCCGAAGGCTTTGGAGAAGGCCTTTGAGATCTACCCGGAGGTGAAGCTGATCGTGCTGGTGCACCTGTACGGTGTGCCGGGGAAGATCGACGAGATCCGGGAGATCGCGAAAAAACACGGTGCTCTGATCGTGGAGGATGCGGCGGAGTCCTTCGGCGCAAGCTACAAGGGCGTGCAGACGGGCATGTTCGGTGACGAGAGCATTATCAGCTTCAACGGCAACAAGATCGTGACGGGAAGCGCGGGCGGCATGCTGCTGACCGATGATGCGGAGGACGCGAACGCAGTCCGGAAATGGTCTACCCAGAGCCGCGAGGATGCGCCCTGGTACCAGCACGAGGAGCTCGGCTTTAACTATCGCATGAGCAATATCGTGGCCGGGGTTGTGCGCGGACAGCTGCCCTATCTTGCGGAGCACATTGCCGGCAAGAAGGCGGTGTATGAGCGTTACAAGGAAGGACTTGCAGACTTGCCGGTAATGATGAACCCCTTTGACGAGAAAAACAGCGTGCCGAATTACTGGCTTTCGTGCATGCTGATCGATAAGGACGCCATGTGCGAGACGGTGCGGGGCGAGCGCGAGGCACTCTACATCAGCTCGCCGGGCAAGAGCTGTCCCACCGAGATCCTGGAGGCACTGACCGCGTTTAACGCGGAGGGCCGGCCGATCTGGAAGCCCATGCATATGCAGCCCATCTACAGGCTGCACGGCTTTGTCACAAGCCGCGGACAGGGGCGCGCAAGAAGCAATGCCTACATCAAGGAGATGGGCATGCAGGATGTGGGCGCGGACATTTTCGCAAGAGGCTTATGCCTGCCGAGCGACAATAAGATGACGAAGGAAGAACAGGATATTATCATAGATATCATCCACAGATGCTTTGATTAAGGAGGAGCGGGGTTATCATGAAGAAAGTTTTGATCACGGGAATCGGCGG
>CACZPL010000085.1 GCA_902783015.1 uncultured Lachnospiraceae bacterium | reverse complement strand
CGTTTCTGGAACCGTCTGCCGAAGGACGGACACATCGCGATCTTTGACCGCACCTGGTACGGCAGAGTCATGGTGGAACGGCTCGAGGGATTTTGCTCGGAGAACGACTGGCAACGCGCCTACAACGAGATCAACGAGTTTGAGAAGGAACTGGTGGACTGGAATGCGGTGGTGATCAAGTTCTGGGTACAGATCGACAAGGATACCCAGCTGGCCCGCTTTACCGACAGACAGAACACGCCGGAGAAGCAGTGGAAGATCACGGACGAGGACTGGAGAAACCGCGAGAAATGGGATCTCTACGAGGGTGCCATCGACGAGATGATCGAGAAGACCAGTACGAAGTACGCGCCGTGGTACATTCTGGAATCAAACGATAAAAAATATGCCCGCATCAAGGCGTTAAAGACCGTGATCAAGGCGATTGAAAAGAAGCTTGCGGAGATTGATTAAAAACCGAAGTCTATGGAACGTGAATTGATAAAAGGGGAAACCGCCGGCAATCTGCTGGTTGTCGGCGGTTCCTATTTTTTGGGAAAAACATTTTTGTCTATGGTGTTAGACAAACGATACGCATGGGAGAGGATTTTCGTGGTCAACCGCGGAAGCAGACCGCTCCCCGAGTGCGCACAGAGTGATCCGCGGGCAACCCTTGTGCGGGCAGACCGCAGAGATGCGGAGGCGCTTTCGCCGCTTGCGGGCGTGCATTTTAACGCGGTCGTTGATTTCTGCGGTTACAATGCGGGTGATATCCGTTTCCTGACCGAACAGCTTTCCGGCGGGATCGGAAGATATGTGTTTGTGAGCACCGTGGATGCGCTCGCCCGCGGGACGGGGCGAGAGCTTGATGAGGCTGCGCCGCTTGAGGATCGCGAGTTTCCCGGCGAGACCGGCGCCTATATCTCGGGCAAGGTCGCTTTGGAGCGGGAGCTTGTTTCCCTGCATGAGGAGACGGGGCTTCCCTTTACCATTGTCCGACCGGCCATCATATACGGCTCCGGAAATTACGCGCCGAGAGAGGGCATGTATTTCCACTGGATCCGCGGGGCAAAGGACGGGAAGCCGCAGATCATACACCCGGCGGACGCGACCGGACATTTTCAGATGGTGTACGCGGACGATGTGGCGCGGTTCCTTGCGGAGTATGCACTGCGCGGGGAAGCGGAAAATGAAGTGTTCCATCTCTGCGGCACGAAGACATATACCTATGATTCCTACGCGGAGCTGCTTGAACATGCCACCGGCCTTGTGATCGAGCGCGTGCCCATGCCTGTCGCCGACCTGATTGCCCGCGGGATCCCGCTTCCGTTTCCGTATTATGCCGAGGAGTCGGAGACCTACGCGGATACGAAGTCTATCAAGTTGGGGTTTCGCTATACATCCGACATTCTGGGGATGCAAGAATCATATCAGGATTCTTCGCTACGCTCAGAATGACTGTCACCCTACGGGCGTATTCATCCACCGTAGGTGTCCTGTCATCCTGAGGAGCGAAGTGACGAAGGATCCTGAAATCGGGACGCCAAAAGGAAAAATATGCAACAATACTACACATACATCCTAACCAATTCCAAAAACAAGGTCCTATACATCGGTGTTACAAACAACATCCAAAGACGTATATACGAACATAAAAACAAAACAGCAGATGGATTTACAAAAAAATACAATGTAAACAAATTGGTGTTTTATGAGATAACAAACGATGCGAAAACCGCAATAGAAAGAGAAAAAGAGTTAAAGGGTTGGAAAAGAGAAAAAAAGAATGCACTGGTAGAGAGTATGAACCCTGAATGGAAAGATTTGAGTTTGGATTGGTAATATGAAAAATTACAAATTGATAATATCATATGACGGTTCGCGCTATTA
Source organism: uncultured Lachnospiraceae bacterium (assembly GCA_902783015.1). GTDB lineage: Bacteria > Bacillota > Clostridia > Lachnospirales > Lachnospiraceae > Coprococcus_C. Next base: position 3,435 of record CACZPL010000085.1, on the reverse strand, counting down.
CGGCTGGGAGCACCAGCCGAATACGGAGATGACGATCCAGGGAAAGCTGGAAAGTGTTTTGTCTAAAATGTTAGACAATCCGGCAGAAGTGATCGGCGCGGGGCGCACGGATGCCGGCGTGCACGCAAAAGGCATGGTGGCAAACTGCCACATGGAGACAAAGATGAACGAGCAGGAGATCCTCGCCTACATGAACCGATATCTCCCGGAGGACATCTGTGTGCGAGAGCTTCGCATATGCTCCGATCGGTTCCATGCCCGCTACAATGCAACCGGGAAGACCTATTGCTACACACTTTACGTCGGAGAACTAAAGCCCGTTTTCAACCGGAAGTATGTCTACGTGCCGGAAAAACAGCCGGACATCGACAGAATGCGCGAGGCTGCGGGCTACCTGGTGGGGGAGCACGATTTTGCAAGCTTCTGCGGCAATCCGAAAATGAAGAAGTCCACCGTGCGCGAGATCTATGACATAAACATCGAGCGGAGCGGGTCCTACATCAACATGACCTACCACGGCAGCGGATTCCTGCAATACATGATCCGCATCCTGACGGGTACACTGCTCGAGGTCGGAACCGGAAAGCGCAGTCCGGACAGCATCCCGGCGCTGATCGAAGAGAAAAACCGAAGCAGCGCGGGCTTTACGGTGCCGCCCCAGGGACTGTGCCTCATAAAGGTAGATTATTCCAACAACACGAAAGAAAAAGAATAAAAAGAAAGAGGTTTTTCCATGCAATACAGAAAAGATAAAAACGGCGAAGATATCTCGTTGCTCGGCTACGGATGCATGCGCTTTACGCAAAAGGGGCGAAACATCGATATCGATAAGGCGGAAAAGGAGCTGATGGCCGCCATCGAGGCCGGCGTCAACTACTTTGATACAGCCTACATCTATCCGAACAGTGAGGTCACGATCGGTGAGATCTTCGAGCGAAACCACGTGCGGGAAAAGATCAAGATCGCCACAAAGCTGCCGCAGTATCTGATCAGCAGCCGTAAGGCCATAGACAAATATTTTGATGAGCAGAAAAAACGTCTGCGCACGGATTACATCGACTATTATCTCATGCACATGCTCACGGACGTGGTGGCGTGGGAGAACCTGAAGGCAAACGGTATTCTTTCCTGGATCGAGGAAAAGAAGGCCTCCGGGGAGATCCGCAATCTCGGGTTTTCCTACCACGGAGATACGGAAAAGTTTATCAAGATCTTAGACGACTACGACTGGGATTTCTGTCAGATCCAATATAACTACATGGACGAGAACAGCCAGGCGGGCGTGAAGGGCTTAAAGGCCGCAGCCGCAAAGGGCATCCCGGTCATTATCATGGAACCGCTCCGCGGCGGGAAGCTTGTCAATATGCTCCCGGAGGCCGCGAAGAAGGCGATCGACGAGAATCCCCGCGGCTACAGCCCCGCAGAGTGGGCCTTCCGCTGGCTCATGCAGCAGCCGGAGGTAACCTGCGTGCTCTCGGGGATGAACTCGCTTGAAATGCTCTCGGAAAACTGCCGGATCGCAGACAGTGTCCGGCCGGGAGAGTTTACGGCGGAGGATTTTGCTCTGATCGACACGGTGCGCCGCGAGATTGAGAGCAAGGTGAGAGTGAACTGCACGGGCTGCAGATACTGTATGCCCTGCCCGAAGGGCGTGAAGATCCCGGATATCTTCCGGTGCTACAACCGCATGTTTACGGAGAGTAAAAAGGACGGGCGCTTTGAGTACGAGCAGACCGTGGCCATGACAAAGGACCCCGGGTTTGCAACCCAGTGTGTGGCCTGCGGCAAGTGCGAGTCCCACTGCCCGCAGCATATAGAGATCATAGAGAAGCTGAAGGAGGCGGACAAGCATTTACGCCCGGGTCTGTACAAGGTCGGCATCAACATTGCCCGCAAATTCATGCTGAATAAAAAGAACAAAGGCTGATACGGAGGAAGCAATCGACAATGGCAGAAGGAAAAAAGAAACTCGCATTTACGTATAACGCACCGGTCACCCTGACCTTTGCGCTGATCTCGCTGATCGCCCTCGGGGTGAACAGCTTAACGGACGGAAGGAGCAATGAGCTCCTGTTCATGGTGTACCGCTCTAAGATCAGCGTCTTTGCGGTGCTCCGGATGTTCGGACACGTGCTCGGCCACAGCAGTCTTGCGCATTACACGGGCAACATGATGCTCTTTTTGCTGCTCGGCCCCGTGCTTGAGGAAAAGTACGGCAGCAAGTGCCTGCTGGAGATGATCATGATCGTGGCCTTTGTATCGGGGGCCATCAACATCATCTTCTTCCCGGATACGGCACTGCTCGGCGCCAGCGGGGTGGTCTTCATGATGATCATCCTAGTCTCGGCGACGGATATGAAAAAGGGGGAGATCCCCATCACGATGATCCTGATCATGGTGATCTATCTCGGATCGGAGATCTGGAACATGGTGACCGTTAAGGATAACATCTCGCAGCTTACCCATATCGTGGGCGGGCTCTGCGGCGGATTCTTCGGATATCTGTACCGCGGCAATAAAGCGAAGGCGTAAATAATACAAGGAGACAACGGACATGCTTTATTTTATCGTGAATTTGAAGTCTCAGACCGGTGAAAGTCGTGCCGTGTGGGAGACCGTGAAACAGGAGCTGAAGGAGAGAAACGTGCGCTACATGGCCTTTCGCACCAAGGGCCCCGGCCATGCCATGGAGCTCGCAAAAAGGATCAGCAGCTTCCCCGAGGAGGATATCCGCATCGTGGTGTGCGGCGGGGACGGCACGATCAATGAGGTGATCAACGGGATCACCGACTTCGATAAGGTATCTCTCGGTATCATCCCCATGGGTTCCGGCAACGATTTTGCAAAGGGGCTCGGCATCACGGGAAGCACCGAGAGCCTGATCAGGCGGATCATAGATGACAGGGAGCGCAAGCTGATCGATCTCGGAAGCGTGCGCTACAGTGATGTAAAGCCGCCGAGACTGTTCGGGATCAGTGCCGGCGTGGGCTTGGACGCCATCGTCTGCAAGAAGGCCATGCACTCGAAGCAGAAGGCTTTCCTGAACCGGTTCGGCATGGGCAAGCTCGTATATCTTCTGCTCACGGTGGAAACGCTCTTTTCCATGCGCCACGTGCGCGGGATCGTGAGCTTTGACGGCGATAAGTCTAAGCGGTTCGACAAATTGATCTTTTCGGCGGTGATGAACCTGCCGGCGGAGGGCGGCGGTGTACCCATGGTGCCCTGGGCCGACCCGCAGGACGGGCGCCTTTCCATGTGTCTGGCGCATGATGTTCCACGCTGGAAGTCGTTTTTTGAACTGCCGTGGCTGGTGCTTGCGAAGCATGACCGCCTGAAGGATTTTTATTTAAGAGATTTCGGCAGCTGTGTGGTAAGGCTGGCAAAGCCGGTGACACTGCATGCCGACGGGGAGTATTTGGGAGAAGTATCGGAGCT
>CACZPL010000084.1 GCA_902783015.1 uncultured Lachnospiraceae bacterium | reverse complement strand
TGAGAAGCTGCCCTATATGCTGATCGTGGGTGAGAAGGAAGCGGAGGAAGGCAATGTTTCCGTCCGTATGCGCGGAGATGACGGTGATCTCGGTTCCATGGAGCTTTCGGCGTTTATCGAGAAGATCACCACAGAGATCCGCGACAAGGTTCACGATTGAGAAAAAACGGTGGATTATTCAAACCGTCTATGATACAATATGTGCAGGCTTGCGGCGGGAGCCGTAAGCCTGTTTTGTTATAAAGGAGATCAAGGGAGAATGAAACGAAGGAGGATTTCACTATGATTTGTCCGGATTGCGGTACGGAAAACCCGGATGGCACAGCGTTTTGCGTAAACTGCTCTGCGACCTTGGGCGGAGGCGGAGGTTTTCGGCTTGCGTCGCCCGGGGGGACATCGGGGAGCGGATTGCATGAATCAGGCAGCTCGCCGTTTTCAAGCACATCCTATTCAGACAATACCGGCGGAAGCGTCAATGATGCGCTGTTCGGCGGGCAAAACTCAAGCTATAACAATGTATACGGAGCGGACAGCCTCGTGCCGGCCAAGAAAAAGTCGGCGTCGAACAACTGGATCCCCTTCGTGATCGCCATCGCGGTGATCGTGGTCCTTGTGATCGGTGCGGGCTACTCGGTGCTCGGGTGGAAATACAACGGAACCTATGAGCTCACGAAGATCTCCGTTTCCCAGGGAGATGTGGACTATACGTTCGAGACGGAGGAGCTGGAGGCTTTGACCGGAAGCAAGATCAATATCACGCTGAAGATTTCCTACGGCAGGGGTACCTTAAGTGTGGACTCCGATGCTGCGGCACTTGGAGTAAAGAATTATAAGGGCCGCGTGAAATTTAAAGGAAACCGGGTGATCTTTGACGGGGAATCGGGACCGGAAGGTGTGTACAACAGTAAGGATAAGACCATCACGGTAGATATCTCGCAGGGAGGTCTGACCGGTGAGATGGTATTTAAGAAGAAATAAAAGAACGGAGCAGCGATTGCTGCTCCGTTTTTTGTTATTAATCAGCCGACCATTTCGTCTAAATCTTTGCCGATCATGCGCATCACACGCGGTACTGCCGCGCAGATCAGACCGAGCATGGCTATGATGGGTCCTAAGCCGTGGTTGATATGTCCGCCGGCGGTTTTCACCCAGGTCCTAATGGACTTGATGCCGTCCATCAGTTCGCCGTTGAAGAATGCGAGCAGCCAGATCAGAAGGAATACGCAGAGCAATCCGAGCTCAAAGAACGGAATGCCTGTCAGCTTTTCCTTGATAGCCTGAAGTGACGGAACAAAATCCGCAACCTCGATAAAGATCAGTGTAAGACCGATGAGCAGGACGAGGATCGCGTAGAAGACATAGATGCCTTCGCCGATACCGTTTTTCTTGCTTGCCATCTTAAACATATTGGCGCCTTCGCTCTCACCGCCATACTTTGCGGAAAGCCAGCGGAAGAACGGAGACAGGAAGATGAAGAGCGCACCCACGCACTGCAGGATCTTGCTTAAGGTAAAGCCGGAAAAGATCGGTGATGCACCGAACTTGCCGGAGCCGCCGCTCATACCCTTGAAGCCGTTTTTAAAGCCGCCGAAGCCGCCGCCCATCGGTTGCTGTCCATAGCCGCCCATTGGTTGCTGTCCGTAGCCACCCATCGGTTGCTGACCGTAACCGCCCATCGGCTGCTGCGGAGCGCCATAGCCCATCTGCTGACCGGGCTGAGCATAACCGCCCATCGGCTGCTGCGGAGCGCCATAGCCCATCTGCTGACCGGGCTGACCATAACCGCCCATCGATTGCTGCGGAGCGCCGTAGCCCATCTGCTGACCGGGCTGAGCATAGCCACCCATCGGTTGCTGCGGAGCACCGTAGCCCATCTGCTGTGCGCCCTGGGGTGCAGCTGCGCCGCAAGTCGGGCAGGTGGGAGCTCCGTCGGGGATGATACTCCCGCACACTGTACAATTCATACGTGAATCCCTCCTCTTTTTTGTTCGCTAAGGTCTTTTGTAATATCGATGCGACCCGAAAAAAGACCGCAAAAATATATGGACAATTATAGCATATTCGCTTTTTTTCATCAAGATAATAATGGGGGTTAACGTTCACAAAAAGTTTACAAAAGATTTCTTTCAAATCCTTGACAATAGGGAATCAACAATTAAAATATAGATTATGGGGGCAAAATTTTCGATCGAGGTGTGGCAATGGCAAACAACGAGGAGATTATCGAAGAGTTCAAAAAAGCACTGGAAAACTGTTCTTTATACGAGGGTCTGGACGATCGGAAGTACCTGTTAAACAAGATCGGAGAGATGCACGGCATGGCGACCGTGATGGAAAAGATCGGTATCGGCGTTGAGACCTTAGACGATTTTATTTTCGACAAATATCTGCATTTTATGGATCTGCAGTCGGACATCCTGTACGCGGAGGAATAGATAGCATGAAGATCAACAAAAAGAAGGCAATGCTGATAGGCCTGGCCTCATCGGTTTTTTTTGCGGCAGCAGCCTGCGGAAAGGAAAAGAAGAATAATACCACGACGGAGGAGCCCAAGATCACCACGGAGGACAATCAGCTTGAGGATGTGTACGGACCGCCGATAGAGGATGAGATCTCCGCGGAGGATAATGCCCCCGAGGTGGTATACGGTCCCCCTGTGGATGAGCAAATGGAGCCGACCGTGTACGGTCCGCCGACGGAATCGGAAGACACGACTGAGGAGTAGGACTTGACAAAACAGGAGATCAAACTCGCAAATTTAAATACACTTGCCGAATATCATGAAAAGCTGCGTAAGGAACCTCAACTTAGGCAGCTTTTTTTCGAGCTCACATTAAAGTGCAACGAAAACTGCTTTCATTGCGGTTCAAGCTGTGCGGCCGATATGCCGGACGGTCTGCCGGTTGAAAAATACAAGGAGATCTTAAGAGAGGTAAAGGCGCGCTACGGCACCCGTTCACTGATCGCCGTGACGGGAGGAGAACCCTTGCTTTATAAGGATTTCTTCGAGCTTACATCCTATATCACCGAGCTTGGATTTCACTGGGGCATGACCTCCAATGCAACCCTGATCACGAAGGATGTCGCAAGGCGTCTGCATGAGACGGGGATGCGGGGGATTTCCATCAGCATCGACGGTCTGCGTGAAACCCACGACAGGTACAGGGGACTTCCGGGCGGCTACGATAAAGCCATGGTGGGCATACAGAATCTGATCGATGAGGGTGTTCCCGGACCGATCATGGTGACTACAGTGGTCAATCATGAAAACATTGAAGAGCTCGATGCGTTGTTTGAAGTGTTTGATGATGTAGATATCAACGAGTGGCGATTGACGGGTTTGGAACCCATCGGACGTGCCTTAGATCATCCTGATATGCTTCTCACACCGGAGGATAATATCCGACTCATGAAGTTTATCAAGGAGAAGCGGGAGCAAAAGCTTCCGGTGGAGTACTCCTGCTGTCACTATCTCGGCCTTGAATACGAGGCGGATGTGCGCGACTGGTATTTCCTTTGCAACGCGGGGGTCTATGTGGCGGGAATTTTGGTGGACGGATCCGTGACGGCCTGCCTGGACATCCCGAAGGGGGAAAAGACGATTCAGGGAAATATATATGACACGCCGTTTTGCGATATCTGGGAGAAGGAATTCAAGATCTTTCGGACGCCACTCTCGGAGAGAAATGAACGATGTGCTGCCTGCCCCGAGGCGAGATTTTGCCGCGGAGGCTCCTACCACAGCTGGGATTATGAGAAGGAGGAGCCGAAGGTGTGCTTTCAGGGGGTGCTCTTTTGAAAATAACGATTCTTTGTGTGGGAAAGATCAAGGAGGCTTTTTTTCGGGACGCGATTTCCGAGTACGCCAAGCGTCTTTCCCGTTATGTAAAGCTTGAGATCATAGAGGTTGCCGATGAGAAAACGCCTGACAGGGCCAGTCAGGCGGAGGAGGCACAGATCAAGGATAAGGAGGGAAAACGTCTTCTTACGCATATGCAGGATGACGCGCATATCGTTGCACTGGCGATCGAGGGAAAGGCACTTTCCTCCACGGAGCTTGCGGAGCGGATCGACCGGCTCGGTGTGCAGGGCAAGAGCCACATCATATTTGTGATCGGCGGATCCCTCGGTCTTTCGGAGGAGGTGCTGGCGCGCGCAAACGAGAAGCTCTCCTTTTCCGCCATGACCTTTCCGCATCAGCTGATGCGTGTGATCCTGCTGGAGCAGATTTATCGTTCCTGTCGCATCAATGCGGGGGAGCCGTATCATAAATGACAATGAAAAAAGCCGCACCCGAGTTCGGATGCGGCTTTCGTTTTGATTACTCTTCGATACCGTTGTCCTTTAAATATTTGATGACATCTTCTACAGTTGCAATGTTGGCAACATCATCGGAAGGAATCTCGCAATTGTACTCTTCCTCGATCGCCATAACAAGCTCGTAAAGATCAAGAGAGTCAGCGCCAAGGTCATCCTTGAAGGAAGTGCCAAGCTCGATGTCTGCTGCGTCAACACTTAACTGCTCTGAAATGATGTCTCTTAACTTCTCAAACATAATTATAAATCTCCTTTGATAAATAAGGTTTGTATTACTTTTCCTCAATATACAATAGCACTTTCTATCTGTCAAGGACTGTATTGTATTTTTTTCACAATTTCTCTTTGCCTTTTCACTGCATGTATGTTAAAATATTTTTATTAAAAAGAGAGGGGGACCACCATGGATCCAAACAACAATTATAATCCTCAGGGTACTGATCCGAATGCGTACGGTCAGCCGGGTATGGACCCGAACGCTTATGCGCAGCCGGGAACGGACCCGAACGTTTATGCTCAGCAGGGTATGGGCGGTTACGCTGATCCGAATGCTTACGGCGCACAGCCGGCTATGGACGCAGCAGCATACGGCGCTCCGGCACCTGCCTATGGCGGTGAGGAACCGAAGAAGAGCAAGACCGGCCTGATCGTTGCACTTTGCATCGTGGCAGCAGCAATCATCACATTTGCAGTTCTGCTTCTCACAGGCGTGATCAATTTCGGCGGCGGCGGCGCAGACGGTAAATACGAGCTTTATAAGGTTAAGACCGGCGGTCAGGAATATACCTTGTCAGAGCTCTCCGAGCAGTATGGCATGGATGTGTCAAGCTTCTTCCAGTTTGAGGTTGAGATTAAGGGAAGCAAGTGTAGTGTAACAATGTACGGCGAGACAATGGAAGGTGAAGCAAAGGTTAAGGGCGATACCATCACCCTGACCATCGACGGCGAGTCACTTGATTGTCCGTATAACAAGAAGGATGGCACGCTCACCATGGAGATTGACGGTGAGGCCATTGTCCTGAAGAAAAAATAAAACATAATCGAAAGGGCAGGCACAGCCTGCTCTTTCCTTTTAAGGAGACAGAACAAGATGATCGTAGGAATCGTAGGGCTCGGTCTGATCGGCGGCTCCATAGCAAAAGCCTACAGCGAGCATGATGAACATAAATGTCTGGCCTATAACCGGACAAAGGAAACCTTGGAAAAGGCAATTTCCGACAAGGCCGTGGACGGGCCTCTGACGGAGGAGAATATCGGGAGCTGTGACATCATCTTTGTGTCCCTTTACCCGGAGGCATCCATAGAGTATTTAAAACGTATGGGCAGCCATATCGGAAAAAAGCCGCTGGTGATCGACTGCTGCGGCATCAAGGGGCAGATCTGTGAGGCCTGCTATGCGCTTTCAAAGGAGCTCGGGTTTACCTTTATCGGCGGACACCCGATGGCGGGGCGTCATTTTTCCGGCTATGATTACAGCACGAAGAATCTGTACCAGGGAGCATCCATGGTCCTGGTGCCGGAGGACCTTGAGGATACGGCACTGATCGAGCGGGCTAAGAAGCTTTTGGAACCGCTTCATTTCGGCAAATTTACCGTATGCTCCGCAGATCGGCATGACGCTATGATCGCGTTTACTTCGCAGATGGCACATGTGGTTTCCAACGCCTATGTGAAGAGTCCGACAGCGAAGAACCATGACGGGTTTTCGGCAGGCAGCTATAAGGACTTAACGCGTGTTGCTTGGCTGAACGAGACCATGTGGACAGAGCTTTTTTTGGAGAACAGGGAGCACCTGCTTTTTGAGATTGACTGCTTTATCAAGTCCATGCAGGAGTACAGGGATGCACTTTATAATGAGGATGCGGAAATGCTGAAGCGTCTTTTGAAGGAAGGAAAGGATGCCAAGGCAGAAATAGACGGAGTTCAGTAATGTAAAAAAGAGCGGTTCTTTTGAACCGCTCTTTTTGTATGCTATTTTAGCCGAGTGTCACGATCACTTCGTGCTCTTTTCCGTCGCCGATCACGGGGATCACACAGCCTTCAACGGCCTTGCCGTCTACGGTCATGCTTACGACACCCTTGCATACATGGTTCGGATTCTCGATCCGGATCTTGTAGGTGTCACCGCGGAACTGGCGTGTTGCGGAGAAGCCGTCCCAAGCTGACGGGATGGAGGGATCAACCTTCAGGCCGTCGTAGTCGGGTACGATACCCAGGATGTACTGGGAGATCGCAACGAAGTTCCATGCTGCGGTACCGGTAAGCCAGGAGTTCTTTGCCTCGCCGCTTCTGCCGGCATCCTTACCTGCGATCATCTGTGCGTATACGTAGGGCTCGGTTCTGTGCAGATCCGAGATCTCCTCGAGGAAGGCAGGTGCGATACGTGAATACCAGTCAAATGCACGGTCACCCTGTCCTGCGTATGCAGCGGCAGCGATCATCCATGCGTTGTTATGACAGAATACGCCGGCGTTCTCCTTGTATCCGCCCGGATAGGTGGAAATCTCGCCGTATTCGATATAATACTTTGTAAAGGCCGGGTTGTTCAATACCAGACCGTACTTGCAGCCGAGGCGATCCTCAACCGCATCAAGCACCTTCGGTGCATAGGAAGCATCGATGTCGGACATGATACCGAAGCCCTGGGGCTCGATGAAGATCTTACCCTCTTCACACTCGTTGCTGCCGACCTTCTTGCCGAAGTCATCGTATGCACGGATGAACCAGTCACCGTCCCAGCCTGCAGCCTTGATGTTCTCCTTCATCTTGTCGATCTCGGCCTGTGCCTTGGCGGCTTCCGCATCATCGCCCTTCTTCTTGCAGAGTGCCACGTACTCGGGACCTGCGTAGGTGAAGAGTGTTGCCACGAATACGGATTCGGCAACCTTGGAGAACTTGTCCTCGCCGTACTTCGGAGAGGTATAGGTCTGGAAGCTCTCACCCGGGGTATCGGAGAAGCAGGAGAGGTTCAAGCAATCGTTCCAGTCTGCGCGCATGGAGAGAGGAAGTCCGTGTGGACCAACGTTTTCTGCCACGTGGTAGAAGGATTGCTTTAAGTGATGCATCATCGGCTGTGCCAGCTTCTCATCGTTTCTGTAGGGAACGTTCTCGTCCAAGATGCTGTAATCGCCGGTTTCCTTGATGTAAGCAGCGGTGGAGAGGATCATCCAAAGCGGATCATCCGAGAAATCGCCGCCGATGGTATCGTTGCCCTTCTTGGTAAGAGGCTGATACTGATGGAAGCAACCGCCGTCTTCAAACTGGGTTGCTGCAAGGTCTAAGATACGCTCTCTTGCGCGATCCGGGATCTGATGTACGAAGCCGAGGAGATCCTGGTTGGAATCGCGGAAGCCCATGCCACGGCCGATACCGCTCTCGAAGTAGGAAGCGGAACGGGACATGTTGAAGGTTACCATACACTGGTACTGGTTCCAGATGTTGACCATGCGGTCTACCTTGTCGTCCGGTGTGGAAACATTGTACTTGCCGAGCAGTTCGTCCCACATCTTCTTATTTTCAGCGAATGCAGCGTCCACCTTCTCAGCGGTGTCGAACTGCTTCATCATTGCGTAAGCCTGATCCTTCTTCATGGAACCGTCTGCGTTCCACTTGTCGGTACCGTTCTCCACATAGCCGAGGATGAACACGAGGGTCTTTTCTTCGCCCGGGTTCAGTTCGATGTTCAGGCTGTGGGAAGCGATGGGTGACCAGCCGTCTGCCTTGGAGTTGTTTGACTTGCCCTCAACAACTGCGTTCGGCTTGTCGAAGCCGTTGTACAGTCCCATGAAGGACTCGCGGTCACAATCGTAGCCTGCGATGTCGGCGTTCACGGTATAGAATGCGAAGTGGTCGCGGCGCTCCTTGTACTCGGTCTTGTGGAAGAGGGTAGAGCCCTCAACCTCTACTTCACCTGTATTGAAGTTTCTCTGGAAGTTGGTGGAGTCGTCCTCCGCATTCCACAGACACCACTCGAGGAAGGAGAACAGTGTGAAGCTCTTCTTACTCGTGCCTTCGTTCTTTAAGACAACCTTCTGTACCTCGCCGTGATAATTCTGCGGTACGAAGAAGGTAACCTCTGCCTTTAATTCGTTTTTCTTTCCTGTGATAATGGTGTAGCCCATGCCGTGACGGCATTCATAGAAATCGAGTTCCGTCTTGACCGGTGACCAGCCCGGGTTCCAGATCAGACCGTCCTCGTTGATGTAGAAATAGCGCCCCCCTAAGTCTACGGGTACATTGTTGTAACGATAACGTGTGATTCTTCTAAGACGAGCATCCTTGTAGAAGTGGTAACCTCCTGCCGTGTTAGAGATCAGGGAGAAGAAATCCTGTGTTCCGAGATAGTTGATCCACGGATAAGGAGTCTTCGGGGAAGTAATGACGTATTCTTTGTTTGCGTCATCAAAGTAACCGAACTTCATGTAGTATACCTTCCTTTCTTATAACTAACCGTTTTACGGATCGTGTCCGTAAACTGTTCCCATTATATAATAAATATGCATAAAAGACAACTTAAAAATGGACGGAAAGCCGTAAAAATGAACAAAGAAAAACGCACGGCAAAAGCCGTGCGTGATAATCTCGTTTATTGACTTACGGTACATCCGACGGGATAGAGAAGCGCTCGTACTCGGGATTCTGCTCGGGCCAGAGCTCGTAATACTGCCGGCTGCCGATCTTTCCGTCGTCGTCCATGTATTTATCGCTTTCGGAGGTGCCGGATCCGACGTAGACGTGGATATTATGCGCCGCATCGGAGCAGATCACCCACTGGTCAAGCTTTCCGGCTTTCTTAAACTTTACGGGTGTCAGAGAATCCGTCAGGAAGCCTAAGTATTCCTCCATGATCTTGGTGTCATCCAAACCGGACTCGGAGGTTGAATTCCTGTCGGTCAGATGGAAATCCATGTCGTCCGCGTTGCCGTGACCGGAAACGGCCCTTGCATAGGCAAGCACGCGGAAACGCTCGTCCTCCGGAAGCTCCGGATCCGTGGTCATCTCCGTGAGATAGTCAAACATTGTCTCATCCTTGATGCATGCGTTCTGGAAGGATTTTCCGATGGCCTCTGCGGCGTTGATGTCATTGGACTTGCGCGCCTTGTTGATGTATCGGATCACGCTGATCGCTATGGCACCCGCCAAAATGGCAAGGATCGCGATCACGATGATCAGCTCCACCAGAGAGAAGCCCTGATTTGATTTTATGTTCTTTTTCACGGTCTTCATGTTGTCTGTCCTCCCCAAGAACTTTCCCGTACATCTTGCAAATTATAGTACGTTTGCGGATGGGCGTCAATTGAAACTTTATTCGCCTTTTACGGCAGTGGAATAGGTGCAGCTCTTGTAGGTCTCGGAACCGTCGGAATTAACCTCGAAGGTGACATACAGGAAGTCCGTACCGTCCTCCGTCTCCCACTTGTATGCGTGGCGGCCTTCCTCAAACACGTCGTACCAGGGCGCGCCGTCGCAGCCGAAATGGTCGCGGAATTCTTCGTAGGTCATGCCGAAGCCGGCCTCCTTCTGCCATGCATAGGTTGCCTTCAGTACATCCAAGGTGCAGTGTCCCGTTGCTTCGGGATTGGACTTTCCGTAGCCGAGCTCGCTTGCGGCAGCCTCCTCACTTGCCTGTGCCTCGGTCGCGGCATCCGCTGCTGCGCTTTCTACGCTCTCGTCGATATCCACGCTCAGCATGATATTTTTGATCGTGTCGTTGTAGATCATGTCCTCGGTATCGCCGTAGCCGTAGATGTACACTGCGTCGATCTGATTGTAATAGCCGTCGGCGGATTTGATCTCGTGGTCAAACGGGATCACCAGGCAGTAGAAGTAGCCGAGGAAATCTTCGTTCTTCTTATATATATAGGCCTTGTGTCCGTCTATGGTGAGTTCTTCAACGGCGCTGCTGTCCGCAGCCTTGACGGATTCGATGTCATCCATCTCCTGCTTCAGTCTGTCGTCGCCGTCCAGGCTTGTCACATAGAGCTTCGGGAATTTGGTATCATCAAGCGGGATCAGGTCGCCGAGCAGATCGGCATCGGTTGCCTGACGGTAAGCGGCGGGATCAAACTTGATCTTGTACACGCCGTGCTTGACATCCATCTCGGTGCCCTCACCGGAGGCTGCGGACGCTTCCGTCGTCTTGTCGCCGTCCGTGGATGCGGTGCCTGCCTGATCTCCGGTCTTCTTTAAGGTATACTTCACACCGGCGAGGTCCACGATCACGGTGCCATCGGAAAAGCTGAGCGGGTACTGCATATTGCCCGCCATTGTAAATGCGGTGTCCGTCCAGGTACCCTCCATGGGATTGTCAAAGAGCACGAGCTTTGCCTTTCCGTCCGCGGTCAGCGTCAGGCTGCACTCGCCGAGATTGCCGCTCTCCACCATGGCATGGTCCATTTTCTGGCCGTTCGCCTCGTATTCATAGAGCTCGTAGGTGCCGACCTTGTCGTTTGCGGCTGCAACGGCCTCCGTGGTCTCTGCCGCTTCCGTGCTTGCCTCCGAGGTTACATCCGGCTTGGAAAAGGGATTCTTGCCGGAGCTTGTGGTTTCGTCATCTTTGTCCTTGCCGCAGGCAGCGAGGGAGAGCATCATGGCCGCAGCGAGCGAAAGGGTGATCAGTTTTTTTCGCATTGTACATTCCTCCTATGGAAACACTATATATATTGATATTGCGCACATGATAGCAGAAAAGCAGAGAAAATACTACCCGTAGAGGGAGTTTTTTTGAAAAAAAAGATATAAAACTGTTCAAATGGGCGGTTTTTTGTTGACGATATCAAGGTAAAATATGTATAATCATATGCAGATGTTTTATCGACTCTAAACAAAGAAGGAGGAACTTTTTTATGGGATTGATTGCAGCAGCACTCGGTGCAGCAGGAGGAACTTTGGCGGATCAGTGGTTGGAATTCTTCTACTGCGAAGCACTTGACAAGGATGTAATGGTAAAGAAGGGACAGCATCGTGTGTCCGGTCGTTCATCCAACACTAAGGGAAATGACAATATCATCTCCAACGGTTCCGGCATCGCTGTGGCCGACGGACAGTGTATGATCATCGTAGATCAGGGGCAGGTAGTTGAGCTCTGCGCGCAGCCGGGCGAGTACACCTACGACATGTCGTCCGAGCCGAGTATTTTCTACGGTGGCCTGGGCAAGGGCATTTTGGATACCTTTAAGACAATCGGCAAGCGTATCGCCTACGGCGGTGATACCGGCAAGGACCAGAGAATCTATTACTTTAATACGAAAGAACTCATTGACAATAAATTCGGTACACCGAACCCCATCCCGTTCCGTGTCGTGGATTCCAAGATCGGTTTGGATGTGGATGTATCGGTTCGCTGCTCCGGTACGTATTCCTTTGTGATCGCAGATCCCATGCGCTTCTATACCAACGTATGCGGCAATGTGACGGACGAATACAACAGAAGTGAGATAGAGGGACAGTTAAAGGGCGAGTTTATCAGCGCGCTGGCTCCGGCCATCGCGAAGCTCTCCGACATGGAGATCCGTCCGAACCAGATCCCGGCACATACCACGGAGCTCGAGGACGCCATCAACGAGGTGCTCTCCAAGAAGTGGTTTGAGACCCGCGGTCTCATGGTGCGTTCCATTGCGATGAATCCGATCACGCTTCCGAAGGAAGACGAGGATATGATCAAGAATGCGCAGCGCACGGCCATCTACAAGGATCCGACCATGGCAGCCGCAAGGACCATGGAAGCAAGCGCAAACGCAATGGAAAATGCGGCAAGCAATCCGAACGGCGCGATGATGGGCTTCATGGGCATGAACATGGCGCAGAACGCAGGCGGCATGATGAATGCGCAGAACCTCTATGCTATGGGTCAGCAGCAACAGCAGGCTCAGCAGCAGGCTGCACCCGCACCTCAGGCGGCTCCTGCAGCACCGGCAGCCGGTTCCTGGACTTGTTCCTGCGGTACGGTCGCAAGCGGAAAATTCTGTCCGAACTGCGGCAGTCCGAAGCCGGCAGAGGACGGCTGGACCTGTTCCTGCGGTACGGTAAATAAGGGCAAGTTCTGCTCCAATTGCGGCAGCCCGAAGCCGGCGGGCGCACTGCTTTACAAGTGCGATAAGTGCGGCTGGGAGCCGGAGGATCCGAAGAATCCGCCGAAGTTCTGTCCGCAGTGCGGCGATCCGTTTGATGACAGAGATGTAGTGAAGTAGAAATGATAAGGACTCCCGGTCCCCGTTCGTGCGGGGGTCGGGAGTATATTTAGTTAGGAGGTACACTATGGGTTTATTTGAAAAGAAATTTTGTGACGTGTGCGGCGAGAAGATCGGCATGCTGGGCAACCGCAAATTAGAGGACGGAAACCTTTGTAAGGAGTGCGCATCCAAGCTCTCTCCGTTTTTCTCCGAGAGAAAGCACAGTACGGTAGATGAGATCAAGGAGCAGCTGGCTTACCGCGAGGCAAACCAGGGACAGGTGCAGCAGTTCCATCCGACCGCGACTTACGGTGATCACACCAAGGTGATGGTGGACCAGAACATGGGCTGCTTTATCGTGACGAACGCAAACAACTGGCGCGAGAAGAATCCGGATGTGATCCCGGTAAGCAAGGTGACCAACTGTGTGCTCGACGTAAAGGAAAACAGAAACGAGATCTATCGCGAGATCCAGAAGGACGGACGTACCGAGCGCGTGAGCTTCAATCCGCCGAAGTATGAATACCACTATGATTTTGACCTGACCATCTCCGTGGATCACGCGTATTTTGATGAGATCAAGATCGACCTTTGCTCGATGTCCGATCGTCCGACCAGCGTGAACGACGCCAGATATCAGAGACTTACCCAGGTGGCACAGCAGATCGAGGCTGCGCTGCTTCCGGGACGCGCACCCATGGGAATGGGCATGAACCAGATGGGCGGCATGGGCAACATGAACATGGGCATGAACAACATGGGTGGCATGGGTAACATGAACATGGGTATGAACAACATGGGCATGAATAACATGAACAACCAGCAGAACATGATGAACGCCGTGCAGCAGGTAGCAGCCATGGCCGGTATGGGCGGCATGAACCAAATGGGCGGTCAGATGAACAATATGAACAACATGAACATGGGTATGAACAACATGGGCATGAACGGTATGAATCAGATGAACGGTCAGATGGGCAATATGGGCATGAACAATATGAACCAGATGGGCGGCCAGATGAACAACATGGGCATGAATCAGATGAATCAGATGGGCGGCCAGATGGGCAACATGGGCATGAATCAGATGAACCAGATGGGCGGTCAGATGGGCAACATGGGTATGAATCAGAACATGATGAACCAGTCGGCACC
>CACZPL010000083.1 GCA_902783015.1 uncultured Lachnospiraceae bacterium | reverse complement strand
GTTTACATAGTACATACCGCAGCGCTCTGCCTCGGAACGGATAGAATCCTGTGCCTGCTTCTTGGTACCTACGAAGAGTACCTTTCCGCCCTGTGCAACGCAGTCGAGAACTGCCTTGTAAGCCTCGTCAACCTTGCCAACGGACTTCTGCAGATCGATGATGTAGATTCCGTTTCTCTCTGTGTAGATGTACTCCGCCATCTTGGGGTTCCATCTTCTTGTCTGGTGTCCGAAATGAACACCTGCCTCAAGCAACTGCTTCATTGAAATTACGCTCATAGTTTACCTCCTTGGTTTTCCTTCTGCAGCGGATCGGTCTAAGCCACAGGAAATCGCATGAGCACGCGACACCGTCCTGTCATTCCGTCTGCATGTATTCTTGGTTACTATGTGGATTTTGCCACACGCAACAGACAATATAACACAAAAAAGTCCTTGTTTCAAGGACTTTTTTGCGTTTTTTTCTATTGTTTTTTGGTTAAGATCTTTGCCATTTCCTCGTAGCTCATATCCGAGTTGAGTTCAAACTCTCCGATCTCGATCCTATCGGCATAACCGTTCTTGATCAGGAAGGAGTTGAAATCATCCGAGCTCTTGACAAGACCTGCATCCGCAAGCATATCCGATACGAGCTCCGAATACATGCCGGCGGTTACCTTGATGGTCACCTTGGTCTTCTGACCGGGCTTATTCTCGGTGGTCTTCTCTTCAGTGGTCTTTTCCTCGGTCGTCTTTTCCTCGGTGGTTTCCTTCTCGGTTGTCACCTCTTCGGTAGTGGTTGCCTCGGTGGTCGTCTCCTCCGTGGTTGTCGCCTCGGTCGTCGTTTCCGTGGTCTTCTCCTCGGTGGTGGTTTCCTTCTCGGTCGTCACCTTTTCGGCTGTTGTCTCCTTTTCGGCTACAGCCTCCGTTGTTGCCTTCGCTGTGGTCTGATCATCCATCGCACGGGCCGGACCGTCGGATGCGGTTGCCATGGCAAGTCTCGGATCATCGATCATTCCCAGTCTCTTTGCGCGCGCCTTGATATCGTCATCGCTCATCTTATATGCACCTGAGGCAAGATAGGCAACCAGCATCAGCAATGCTCCGAGTATGATTCCGGCGCCCAAGCCTCTTATAAACATTTTCAGCTTCATGATTCACTCTCTCCCTGATATAAGTCTACTACAAGCTTTACTTCTCCGACACCCATGCCGAGATGCTTTGCGATCTCCAAGATGGACAGGCCGTCCTTATGCATCTGCAGGATCACGTCGCGGTTTTCCTCACCGCTGTTTTCGCTTGCCGCCGTCTGTTCCTCATACTGTTCCTCGGAAACCTCGGATACGGCGGGTGCTTCCTCCTCTGCTCTCTCTTCCGAGACAGCAGCCGGCGCCTCTTCACGCGGCTCCTCTGCCGGTGCCGCAACCGTCTTGTTTTCCTCTACGAGATCCTTGACCTCTTTTTTTACATCATCCACCATATTCGCGGTGGTCATGATCTCCTTTTGCTTATCCTGCAGCATGCTGTAGAGGAACATGACCTCCTGATGGTTCTTCTCGATCTCCTCGTTCACCGTCACGGCGTAATCACCGAGCGCCAGAGTCTTCTGGTTTACGATCTCGGAGAGCTTTGCCTCAGCGCCATCGAGTTTATCATCCAGCTTCTTTGTAACGGACTTGTGCATGTAATCGTTGATCAGCTTATCGACCTTCTTTTTCTGTTCCTTCGTCAGCTGATCGGGTATCTTGATCGCCTTCTCTGATTTTTCATTTTCTTCAAGCTTTTCGGCAAAGATGTAACTGCCGAAGATAAATGCAAGACCAACAATCAAAACAATGACAATCGCCAAAACCATAGTTTCTTACCTCTCGTTTCATTTCATTATATGGATATATCTATGTTAACACGCTTTTCCTTATCGCCGTCGGCGTGCTCTTTCTCCTCATGATCTTTCTTCTTTTTTCTGAACATGTCGGAGTAGGTGTTGTTACCCTTTTCCCGCGCATCGGGGTTGTGCTCGTAAAACACACCGTCATCCTTGGACACCACATCCTCACGGATCTGGCGTTCTTCCTCCTTGACCTCCTTAGAGGCGTTCTGTGAGTGCAGGACCGCCTGAGATTCCACATTCTGCTGAATATTCGCAACGGGTGTGGTTCCCTGTAACGGAATGATCGTTGAAAGCATAAGTTCACTTCCTTTCTTCCTGCTGCTTTAGAACCCGGTCTGCCTGATCTCGCCCTCCATGATCTTGTAATGACAGTGGCTGTCCTTTTCCTTGATGGAATAGGTCAGGCTGGCGATGGAGAGGCTCACACCCCGGTATGCCGTGGACAGCACCTTGACGCTGCCGCCCCTGCCGAGTTTGATCTCCTCTTTGATCTCCATCAGACGGTTGTTCAAAAGCTCCTTGTCTTCCTCGAGCTCTTCGAGCTTTTTATTGTATTCCTTCACACTCTTTAACTGCTCGGGTTTGAGCTTTTGTCCGAGCTTCAGCTTTTCTTTATATACATTCAGATAGGAATTGATCTCATCGTATTTCTCGTTGATCTCGTTTACCTTGGGCACAAGCTTTTTCATCTCCGAGTAGAGCTCCGGCTTCACACCCACCTTGATCACGGTCTGTGTCTCCATCTTGTTGCCTAAGGAATTTGCCTCTACGTATTTATCGCAGAGCACCTCACCGCCCACGATGAATCCTTTTTTCCCGCTGACGATCACGCTGTTTCCGCAATGGATCTCGCTGTGCAGGATGGACCCCGCTTTGACGTCCCCCTTAGCCTGCACCTTTGCGCTCTCGAAAAACTGTGCACAGATATCGCCGCCCGCGTGGATATGACCTTTATTCATACCCTGCACGCCGCGCTTGATCACCACGTTTCCGCCGGCCTCGATGGTCGCGCCTTCCACCACACCGTTGATCTGGATATCCCCCTTGGCCTTTAAGGTAAAGCCGGTTCGGACATTCCCGTTGACCATGACATTGCCCTCATAGGAAATATCTCCGGTGGACGCGTCCACATCCGCAGCGACATTGTAGGTGTCGGACACATAGACCATACCCTCGGACAGCGTGACATTGCCGTCGGCATTGCTGGTGAGCGTCGTCTTATCTTCTGATATAGTGACGTTCTTACCGGGCTTTAATACCTTGATCTTAAACTTGTTCGTCGGCACATTCTTTCCGTACACATTCATGCCGGAAAGCCCGGGATCATGTGGCGATAGCTTGGCCAGCACGTCGCCGGCATGCACACTCGAAAAAAGATCAAGCGCATGGAAATCCACACTGCCGTCCTCAAGCTCCTTCGGTTTCTTCAGGGGCTTGGTATCAAAAAAATATTCTATGACGGTATCGTGTGCCGGCTTCGGCGGAGTTCCCTTTGCCACGGCCACATTGGCACAGTACTGTCTGTGTGTCAGAAAATAATCAATGGCCTGCTCGTTGATCCCGTAGGTGATCTTTTCCATCTCGAGCTCGGCCAGAACCTCACGCTTGCTCATGAGCTTGCCGCCGGTTGACGGCGGATAAAAACGCATATAGCAAAGCAGTGCATCCTTGGAAACAAAAACCTCGGCCGTTTCGGGAAACGGCTCGATCGGTGTACGGTTTAAAAGGATCTGTCGCGGTTTTGCGCCGATGGTCTCAAGCGCATCCTTGATGGCATGCAGGTTGTAATCCCTGATCCCCTTCGACTCCAAAAAGCGAAGGATTTCATTGACCTCCAGCTTTTTTCCGCCATCCACGGGCGGGAACAGATCCAAATAGGTGCCGTTATCCTTTATTTCAATTCTGAAGAAGGAATTTTTATAACGCATAAGCAACCCCACCTAAGTAACAATGTTGCCGCATCATCCCATCATGACCACAAAATCATCTCCAAGATAGGTGCGCATTTTCTTCAGTGCCTTGGAGTGAAGCTGTGATACTCTCGATTCGGAGACCTCCATGACCCGGCTGATCTCCTTTAAGGTCAGCTCCTCATAATAATAGAGAAGCACGACTGTCTTTTCCTTCTCGGTCAGCGCGGAAAGCGCCGCCGTCAGTTCTTCCTTTAATTCCTGCTCTAAAACCTTTTTCTCGGGTTCCACACGCATGTAAGCCGGCGCGCCGCCGCTCTTTACATCGTTCCCCTGCTCCATAAAATCATCCAGGGATGAGATGTTCGAGATGTTGGTCTGTCCCTGCCAGGACGCAAATTCCTCATCGGAAATGCCGAGCTCTCTTGCCATATCCTCGTCCGTATAATTCGGACCGATCTCTGTCTCCAGCTTTTTCATGGCCTGTTCCATGGACTTTTGCTTTTGACGCACGGAACGCGGGATCCAGTCCATTTTGCGGATCTGATCCAGGATTGCTCCTCGAATGCGCAGGCTCGCGTAGGTTTCAAATTTGATTCCTTTGCCATAATCGAATTTATCGATGGCATCGATCAAACCGAAAACACCGTAGCTGACCAGATCATCGTACTCGACATTAGATCCGAGATACATGTTCAAACGGCCGGCCACGATCTTGACGAGCGGTATATATTCAATTATGATCTGCTCACGGATCACAGCCGTTTTGTTGTGATTATACTCGATCCAAAGCCTTTCCTTATTGTCGATGATCGGCAACCGTAACACCCCTTATGATCTTCTCTTATTTTTTATCCCCTTCGCTATCAACTTCAACCGGCATATCCAGCTTTTTCACGGGCTGCATGTTCTTGATCTTATCGAACAGCTTGCACGCAATGGAGGAGATCACGTAGAACACCGCGATCACAATGATCAGCAGGATCAGTCCCTGCACGAGATCCCTGTCGTATTTGATATTCAAAAGCTGCGTAATGAGTGCCGCAAGAAGCACAACAAAAGCGCGGACATTTTTGTATTTTTCCTGGTCTTTATTCATGACTGCCCCGATATCTTAAATCGTATAGCTGTTCCTGCTCGCCGTTACAACCAGAAGCTCGAAATTTTCGGGATTAAACGTGATGGTCCGACCGGCGGTTCCGCCGCAATCCTCCGCCACGATCTTGATCCCGTTCTCAACCAGCTTCTTTTTCACCATCTCGGTATTCTGATCTCCGATACCGCCCAGATTCTCTGCGGAGAATTTGAAGATCTTCGCTCCGCCGGCGATCTTGGCACGGAGATTGCCCTTATACGCCCCCCTGGCGACCAATGCCTTCACCAGCTCGTCCACACCGGTATCGGCAAATTTCAGTTTATTCTGATTCTGTCTGATCCTGGTGCTGTCCGGCAGCATGATATGTACAAGACCCGAGCACTTTTTCACTTTATCATAGATACAAACACCGACACAGGAGCCCAGGCCGATGGTTGTCACTTTGTCAGGCGGATCGCAGAGCTTCATGTCGGCGATCCCGACTTTTAACGTTTTTTCCATCCGTCCTACTCAACTCCCAGATCATGCAGCATTTCATGAAAATTATCGGAGATAGAGAATACCATGATATGCCCGTCGATCTTATGTCCGTCCACCTGAAAATCGGAATCGATCAGCACGATCTTGTCGCTGTCCGCGCCGAATTCGATACAGGGAATGGAAAGGATCGTACCGGCCATGTCAATGGTGATCTCCGGCATGCCGTAGCGAAGCTTTTTACCGCACAGGGTTTCCAAAGAAGCCACATAGGTGCCGATAATGATGTTTCCGATCTCCTGAACGGCGGAAAGGCCCATCTCGGAATGCCAATCCACCTGATCACCGAGAAGCTTTTCATCCAAAGCCTTTGCTTCATCAAAGCCCATCACAAACATGATGAGCGCGGATAGGCCGCCGGAAACCTCACTTAAAATCGCAACGACATTGGCTTCCTCGCCGCCGAGCTGCTGCACGAGAGCATCGAACGGAAGCTCGATCACCTTCGGCGGCGTCATGGTCAGCTTGGAGGCCAACATTACGGAAAGGGATGTAGCCGCATTTCCCGCTCCGATGTTACCAAGCTCTGATAAAGCGTTTTTGACGTTTTCAGATAACTCTCTCTCTTCTGCCATATGCTACACCCCTTTCATCATGAAAAATCATTATTCATTATCAATATCAGCGATCAAAGAAACGATATTGAGCAGTGATACCAGCGTATCGTTATACTTGCCGACACCGGTCATATACTGCTTGATATCCGTCTGCTCGCCGGACACCTTCTCGATCACATCCTCGGATAAGGTGACCACCTCGCGAACCTCGTCCACGAGGATACCGATCTTGGCATTGCCATCGGTCTTGATGATGAGGATACGGGATTTCTTTGTATCCTCCTTGTCCGGGAGCTCAAAGCGCTTCCGCATGCTCATCACCGGAATGATCTCACCTCTTAGGTTGATCACGCCGAGGAAATAATCCTGTGTATGCGGTACGCGTGTGATCGGCTGAAGCCGTACGATGTTGTCGATATAGCTGATATCGATGCCGTACTGCTCATTGTCGAATTTCGTGATTATATATTGTGTGGTATCTACCGTAGTTATGATATCATCCATTTGCGTACGTACCTCCCCTAAACCATTGTATTGGAATCAATGATCAGTGCAACCTCGCCGTTGCCGAGGATCGTAGCACCGCTGATCATCTTCGGAACCTTAATGTACTTGCCGAGCGGCTTGATAACGATCTCCTGCTGTCCGAGGAGCTTCGTGATCACAAGACCCGCCTGCTTGTCACCCTTTCTGACGATAACCACCTCTAAGGAATCCGAGTCGGAAAGGTCGTTCGGATCGTTTTCGTCAACTGCGGAGGTATCCACATCAAGAACTTCGTCGAGACGTACGATGGGGATCACCTGGTCTCTTAAGTTGATCACTTCCTTATTGCTTACGAACTTGATATCCTCATGCGCGATCTCCTCAACCGTAACGATGGAGGAAAGCGGAAGTGCGTATTTTTCTTTTCCGACCTCAACCATGAGTGCCTGAATGATAGCCAGCGTCAGAGGAAGACGTACGATGAAGGTGGTACCCTCGCCGAGTACGGACTTAACCTCCACATCACCGCCGAGACCCTCGATCTTGTTCTTAACAACATCCAGACCTACACCGCGGCCGGACACATCCGAGATTTTCTCTGCCGTGGAGAATGCCGGCATGAACAGAAGGTCGATGGCATCCTTGTCGGACAAGCTGTCGGCCTGCTCCTGTGTCAGGTTGCCTTTTTCCACAGCCTTTTTCTTGATCTTCTCGACATCGACACCGGCACCGTCATCGGAGACCTCGATGGTAACATTGTTACCGTCCTGGTAAGCATCCAGGCGGATGGTACCGCACTGCGGCTTGCCGAGACGCAAACGGTCGATGGTGGACTCAAGACCGTGATCCGCAGCATTTCTTAACATGTGCATCAGAGGATCTCCGATCTCGTCGATCACGGTGCGGTCAAGCTCTGTATCTTCACCGGTCATGATCAGTTCCATCTCTTTATTTAACTTCTTGGACAGATCGCGGATCATACGCGGGAAGCGGTTGACCACGCTCTCGATGGGCACCATGCGGACCTTCATCACGGACTCGTGCAGGTTCGTCGTGATACGCTCGAGATACTCGATCTGCTCGTTGACGCTCTGGTTTCTGTTAGCCTGCTCCTCGGTTACGGAGACAAGGCCGTTCTTTGCGATGATAAGCTCGGATACCTGGTTCATCAGGTCGTCGAGCTTTTCGATATCCACACGGACGGAACGGTTGACCACCGGCTTGCCGCCTGTCTTCGCGTGCGGCTTCGCATCGGATTTTGCGGGATGCGGCTTGGATTCCGTCTTGGCTGTAACGGTTTCGGCTTTCGGCTTCTCCTCGGAAGCGGCCGGTGCGTCATCACTGTCATTGTCACTTGCCACAGGTGCAGCGTCCAGATCATATTCCTCAATCACAGCCTCTTCGATCTCGGATACGGACTCGATGGCCTGCTTGATCACATCGATGGGATGCTCGGAAATGACGAACATGGAAAAATCAAAATCAAAGCGCTCGTCCTCGATATCCTGTACCGTAGGCACGGACTTGATGATCTCGCCGCCCTTTCCTTCGATATTCTTAAACACCAGGAAGGCACGTGCAGCCTTTAAGAGGCAGCTCTCCTGGATATAAACCGTTGTTCCGTATACATGCAGGCCCTTCTCCTTGGCCTCGAGCATGGCATTTTTCTCAAACTCCGCGATGGGCACGGAGAGGTATCTCTTCTTTGCGTCATCACCGCCTGCGGGAGCGCTCTTTTCTTCGGGCTCACTCTTTTCGGCAGCGGGTGCTTCCTTCTTCGGTGCCGGCTCGTCTCCCACGGAG